>JAQUZK010000002.1 GCA_028691335.1 Candidatus Izemoplasmatales bacterium | reverse complement strand
CAGTGAATGTTGGGATTCTTTTATGAGTGATTACCCTGTTTCATATTGTCCTAAATGCAATACAGGAGATGTAGTGCCTTTAGATGTTTATAATCGCATAAAGAAATAAGTCTTTTAACTTCATTTACTTTGCCTACTCTTGTAGGCTTTTTCTATTTATATCACTTCATCATTATTTAAATACAATTTCCTATTAAATTAAATAAAAAACGCAGATTTCTCTGCATTTTTTTATTTTATAATCGTTTTCATTAACCTTAAAAAAACAGTCTCCAACATCAAAGTGGTATTTAAATATACCATATCTAAAAAACATTTGGAAGCTATTTCAATTCATCATGGCAGGGGTGACAGGATTCGAACCCGTACAAACAGTTTTGGAGACTGTCGTGCTACCGTTGACACCACACCCCTAGAGAGTCAATAAATATTATGATATATTTATGACAATTAGTCAAGAATTAAATTTCCTTAACTTGATTTTTTTCTCGATTGGATTTAATTATTTTACGTCTAGTAAACTCTTCTCGTTCTCTTTCTTCTAAAGTTTCACTGATAAATTTTATCTTTTCATTATAATCAGGAATAACAATATTCTTTAATGCATTTGCTCTTTTTCTTGTTTTTCTAATCGCATCTGCCAATCTATACAAACTATTATCTACTTCAGCTAAAGTAATTGTTAAATCTCTCACTTTTAAAAAGCTCTTATAAGCATAGTCAAATTTGGTATTGGTACTTGATATACCATACCTAATTTTAACATCTTCTTCTTCGTAAAGAACCTTAGGGATTTCCACACCCATAACTGAGCGATATGTAATATCTAAGTTAGCATCAATAGGAATAGCTTTAGCGATATCATTGATTACTCCTAGAGTTATATTAGCTTCTTGTAAAGTGAAATACGCTCTCTTATAAATATGAGATATTTCATCTCTTAATGATCTAACTATTTCAACTTGTTTCATCATTTCACGAATAAGAATATTACGTTTCCTATCCATCAAATCGTACCCTAACTCCGCGAGTTTTACAGTCTTCTTCAAAGCTAACAAATTCCCCTTGGTAGGAAATACTTGTTTTTGAGACATACTAAATCTCCTCTTTTAATTCTTTTATATAAACATTCTTAGCAAGTTCAAAAGTACTTACAGCCAACTCGTGATTGTAAAATTCATCAAGTATTTTTTCATCAGTTCTATCCAATTCTTCTCTAGGGAAAATTGATAGAAGCTTCCAACCTAAATCCAAAGTTTCACCTATTTCTCGGTTTATATAACCTTGAGAGATAAAATGTTTTTCAAAATGTTTACCAAACTCAATATAACTCTTATCTGATGGGCTCAATTCATCTTCTCCAATAACAGAAGCAAGACTTCTCGCATCCATTACCTTTGCATAAGATGCAAATATTTGATTCATCAACGGTTGATGATCAGCTCTTGTATATCCAGCACCAATACCATCTTTCATCAATCTAGATAAAGAAGGTAAAACCCCAATTGGTGGATACAAACCTTGTTGATGAAGTTCTCTGTCCAAAACTATTTGTCCTTCAGTAATATATCCAGTCAAGTCAGGAATTGGATGAGTAATATCATCATTAGGCATTGTTAAAATTGGAATCTGAGTAACAGAACCTTTAGCTGTTTTTATTATTCCTGCTCTTTCTAATAAAGAAGCTAAATCAGAATATAAATATCCTGGATATCCTTTTCTACCTGGTATTTCTCCTTTGCTAGAAGAAAACTCACGTAACGCTTCTGCATAAGCAGTCATATCAGTCATAACTACTAAGATATGCATATCATGCTTATAAGCTAAATATTCAGCGGTTGTAAGAGCACATCTTGGTGTTAAAATTCTTTCGATAATCGGATCGTTAGAAAGGTTTAAAAACATTGCAACATTATCTAAAACTCCAGCTTCTTCAAAAGATCTTTTAAAATAATTGGCAACATCATTGGTAACACCCATCGCTGCGAAAACTATCGCAAAATTTTCTGCATCTCCTCCTGTTAATTTAGCTTGTCTAACAATCTGTACTGCTAAATCATTATGAGGCATACCAGACCCAGAAAAAATCGGTAATTTTTGACCACGAATAAGCGTTGTTAATCCATCTATACTACTGATACCAGTATTAATATAATTCTTAGGATATAATCTAGAAACCGGATTTAATGGTTCACCATTTATATCTCGATATTCATCAACATAAACAGGACCTAATCCATCCTTTGGTGTTCCAATACCGTTGAAAACTCGGCCTAAAACATTTTTTGATAGACCCATTTCCATTGGTTTTCCCGTAAATTTTATAACAGTATTAGTTAAAGACAAATCTTTTGTACCTTCAAAAACTAGTATCGCTGCTAAATCACCATGAATTTCTACAACACGGCCATGTCTTACACTACCATCTTCTAATCTTATTTCAACCATTTCTTCAAATCCGATTCCCTTAACATTCTCTAAAAATATTAAAGGACCGTTAATTTCTTTTAAGCCTATATATTGAAGATTCATATTCGGCCTCCTTACTTGATAGCACTAAATGCTTCATCAATCAACTTATAATACTCTTCAAATAACTCTAAATTATCATTTGGAATATCATATTTCATTTTAGCTACTTTCTCAAACATATTCGTTCTAAGAAGCAAACTGAAAGCTTTTCCTTCTTTTAATACTGATTGAGCAGTTTTTTCTAAATATAATATTACTTTCATCATCTTTAACTGCTTCTCTAAAGGTACAAATGTATCATCCTTATGAAAAGCATTTTGTTGAAGATAACCAACTCGAATAACCCTAGAAATCTCTAAAACAAGTTTTTGTTCATCAGGCAAAACATCTTTACCAATCAATTTTACTATTTCCATTAAACGATTTTCTTCAGCTAAAATTGCTATAAATTTTTGTCTCGCTTCTAAAAATTCAGTACCAACGTTTTTGTTATACCACTTACTTAAATCGTTTATGTATTCTGAATAACTTAAATTCCAATTTATTGCAGCATAATGTCTTGCGTAAGCTAACTCTTTATCTAAAGCCCAAAAAGCTCGAACAAATCTTTTTGTGTTTTGAGTAACTGGTTCCGAAAAATCAGAACCTTGCGGAGATATAGCTCCTACAATAGAAACAGATCCACTCTTTTCACTTAAAGTATCGACATACCCAGCTCTTTCATAGAACTGAGAAATTCTACTAGGCAAATAAGCTGGAAATCCTTCTTCCGCTGGCATCTCTTCTAATCTACCACTAATTTCACGTAAAGCTTCTGCCCATCTTGAAGTAGAATCTGCCATTAAAGCTACATGATATCCCATATCACGGTAATATTCAGCTATCGTAACTCCGGTATAAATGCTCGCTTCTCTAGCCGCAACTGGCATGTTAGAGGTATTTGCAATTAAAACAGTTCTTTCAATCAAAGGTTTATTACTCTTAGGGTCAATTAACTCAGAAAACTCATCAAGAGTTTGAGTCATCTCATTCCCTCTTTCGCCACAACCAATATAAACAATAATATCAGCATCACACCATTTAGCGAACTGATGTTGCATCATTGTTTTACCAGTACCAAAACCTCCAGGAACTGCTGCACTTCCACCTTTAGCTATTGGAAACAATGTATCAATAACTCTTTGACCACTAACTAGAGGTATAGTCAAAGGTTTTCTATCTTTAATAGGCCTTGGCTCTTTTATCGGCCATTTTTGAACCATGGTCAAATCATGAATAACTCCAAATTTATCTTTAACTTGTGCTAGAACATCATTCATTTTATATAAACCATCTTTTTTTACATTAATTACTTCACCACTTACATTTTTCGGAACTAATAATCGGTGTTCTATCAACGAAGTTTCTTGAGTAACTGCAAAAATTTGACCAAACTCAACGTGGTCATTTGCTTTAATAGAAAACTTAATGTTCCATTCTTTATTCATATCTAAACAATCGACATTAGTTCCTGGTTTAATATATGCTCCGTTTTCTTCAAATATTGTATGTAAAGGTCTTTGAATACCATCAAAAATATTTCCTAATAACCCCGGTCCTAAAACTGCAGAAATTGATTCTCCAGAATTGAATACTTCTTCTCCACGCATTAACCCAGTTGTTGATTCATATACTTGAACGGTTGTAAAATTATCATCTACAGAAATAACTTCACCTAAAAGCTTTTGTTTCCCAACAAATACCTTTTCCATAATTTTGAAGTTTTTTGCATTTTTCACCTTAATTACAGGCCCATTAATTGAGTAAACTTCATTCATAAAAACACCTCAAATCTCTATTTAGCTGCTAAATCAGAATGTTCATAGAACCACTGTTGTTTTTCTTTTAACTTATTATCGATAGTTTCATCAATTAATACTCCTATCTCAAAACAAATCACTGAAAAACCGCCAATTTCAATGTCACTGACTTCTTGTATTTCAAATTTTCCGTTATATTCTTTTTTGATTACATCAATTGCTACTGTGTCATTCTTTTTTACTCTAAATTCTACTTTTTTCTTTTCAAATTTATCTACAATACCAGTAAGCTTATTGGAAATGAAATCTTTATATTCTTTACTACTAACAAAATCTATGCATTTTGATCTAGCTTCCATAACTATTGAATCCAATAACTCATGTCTCTTTTTAATCAAAACTCTAGTGTATTCGTTCTTAACTTTACTAAGATTAGAACTGAAATCACGATTTAAATCATTTAAATCTAACTCCAATCCTCTGTTCACGCTAGCTTCCAATTCCATTTTGATTCTTTTAAGATTTTTTTCTTTTTTTTCTTCTATTTCACTTTTTAAATTATTGATTTCTTGATCTGCTTTTTCAATAATTTCTCTAGAGAAAACGCGATAGACATCTTCGTTATTATTAAAATATGGCATAATTCACCTCACAATTTTACGCCAATAGCTTCACTAACATATTCGTCTATACTAGCACCTATATTATCTCCGCCATGGCGATCTGGAATTTCAACAATCAAAGGTTTAGCTCTTCTAAGTTTTAATTCTGATATAACATCAGGACACAATTCAACTAACTTTGTTGTTATCATTAAAATCCCTATACTTTCATCATGTAAAATTCTTTCTAGTTCCATTAAAACCTTGCTTCGGTCATGCAGAACAACGCCTTCAATTCCTACAAGGCGCATTCCCATTAACGTATCTACATTATCTGTGATTAAAAAGAATTTCATTTAAATCCCTTCTTTTTAAAGCTTATTAATAATCAAAATTGAAATTAACAAACCGTAAATTGCAACACCTTCACCAAGTGCAACGAAAATCAAAGACTTACCAAAGTTTTTCTCATTTTCAGAGAAAGCTCCAATAGCAGCAGGCGCTGCAGCTGCAACAGCAATACCAGCTCCTAAAGCTGACATACCAGTAGTTAAAGCCGCTCCAATGAAACCTAAACCTTGAGCGATAGATCCTGCAAATCCAGTTACTACAGCCTCATCTCCTTCAGCCGCAAACACTGAAATATTAGTTGCTTGCCAAATAAAAACAAACAAAACTAATGCAAAAAATAATGATATATGAGTATATAATCTTATTTTCGCTGATCTTTTAGTTGTTTTACCTAAAAAAGCTTTAATTAAAGGTAATGTGATTAATACAACCAATACCAATGGTAGAATAATTTCTAATTTACTTAACATAATAATTTAATCCTCCTAAATTACATTATATTTGAAAGGAATTCCGCTTCCTTCAAAGTATCTTGAAAACATTTCATAAAACTCTAATCTTAAAACTTGAATACCAACAATCAGACCTTCAAGTCCCATAACAAACAGATTTCCTAAAATAAAGGTTACCGTTCGTCCTAAACCACCACTCATCATTTCCATAAGTGTATAAACTAGTAACATCATCCCTGCATGTGATAACACGAAGCCACCGACACGAAGGAAAGACATTGTATTAGTGATATAAGATAAAACAACTTCAAACGCTTCGAAGAAAGCTTCTGTAATAAAACCACCAACACCATCAGGGAACATCTTATGTCCATGTATTAATCTTTCTAAAGGCTCTTTAAACATAATTACAACTATTGGTAATATCGCAAAAGGTATTATAAATAAAGGTTGTAGTAAACTATATCCACTTGTAAACATTAATACTATAGTCACTAAAACGAACCCATAGAAAGTTAATCCAGCAACACCGTTATGCGAGAAAAACGCTTCCGGATAATGCTTCCTCTTTAAAGATGTAATAATATTTAAAATCATAGCCGTAACAATAAATATTGATCCCAATCCTACTGTCGCAATTAACAAAGTCATAGTAAAGTTTGAATCCATAACATGTATAGGTTTATCAGATAACCCAAAAACATTTTGGAAGATTGGGGTTAACAAGGTTTCATTACCAAACACGGAACCATAGAAAAAACCGAATATAGCTGAAGTAAGTCCAATTCTCATACCTACAGCACCTAATTGCATTCCCTTAAATCTATATAAAAGGAAACTTATTAGTATTAACAATAACCCTTGACCTAAATCCCCAAACATTATACCAAACAATAAACTATACGTTATGGCTACAATCGGAGTTGGGTCCATATCATGATAGCTAGGAACTCCATACATCTCTACAAACATTCCAAAAGGCTTTGTAAACCAATTATTTTTTAATTTTGTTGGTGGGGTTAATCGTTTATCATAATCCGGTGGTCTAACTTCAATTTCAACCCCAGGCATATCATTAAAGACATCCTCTAACTTCTTAACATTTTCAACTTCGATAAAACCATTTATGTTAATCTTATTTCCTAAGCCAACAACATATTTCTTTGCTTCATATAACTTAGCTAAAAATAACAACTCATTTTTAACTTCCACAAAACGATCCATGTTATCATTAATGATTCTTTGAATATCATCTTCAATTTCTTTTAAAGACGCTTCCGCTACTTCAATTTCCATTTTCAGAGTTGCTTGAGCGCTAATTGGAGTTCCGTGAACAAACTCAGGAATATGAATTCTTTCAAAAAACAAAGAAGAAAATATATTGTCTATTTCTCTTTCGTGGTCATTAGTAGTCATATACAGACACCAAGCATAACCCTTATCTACATGAAAAGACTGAAAAACAAATGGTTTAGCGTTATAGAAATTTAGTTTTTCAATACTATCAATAGGTAATCTACCAACTCTTACATTTAAGTAATCACATGAAAATAAATCATCCAAAGATATATTAAGGTTTTCAATATCATTTACTTGAGTAAGTGCATCTTGATATTTTTTAATTAAATCTAAAGTATCTTGTTTGTGATTTGATAATTTTTTAATATCTTCATGAATAGAATGAATGTAATCCCTCATACTCTCTAAAGAATAGTCCAAAGAGCAGACTTCCTTCAAAGGCACTTCAATTTTATAGTTCTTCTCTAAATCTAATATCTCTTTCAAAATTATGCTACATGGATTATCAGAAGAATATGATTGCAATCCATGAACTTTATCAACGATGTTACTAGCTTGAACTAAGTGAATATAATCAATTTCAACTAATCTAGCTAGAATCGGATCGATATTTTTGCTATCAGATGAGATATTAAATAATTTTAATTTAGCAATAGCCATTAATTTCACCTCAATATATCAACATTTTTCGAATGTCTTCTTTTTTAATATCATAACGAATTCCTTCTATAATATTAAAAATATTTTTTTGTTCAATTTCATTTAGAAAAATAAAAACTGTATATACAATAGCCGGTACAGTAGAAAAATACATATATCTTTTTGCTATATTATATTTGATTTTCTCAGCTTGATACTCTATATAAACGTAATCATCCTCATCTATATAAGAAGCATAAACAGATTGTGAAATGCTCAATAAGACTTCATTCGGATCAGGCATCTTAATTAATTCTTGCAAATCTTTTTCCTTCATGCGAATATCTTCCATTATTAAAGCTTTTCTTACTTCATCTTCAGAAGCATCATAAAATTTCTTTAAACGATAAATTTTAATAATATTATCTATTTCAACCTTAGTTTGATAGATATCCATTAAATTTTTCCTGATTTTTCCAGTAAAATATTTATTAATTCTTTCGATAACTAACTTATGATAGGCTAAAAACAAAGCTTGTTCTATATCTGTATAACGGATGTCTATTGGGTCTTCCACATAAAAAGGTCTTATGATATCTTCGTATCTTGTTCCCTTTAAACTAAAAAGCAAATCACGAAAAGTAAGAGATTTAGTTACCTCTTCAATATCAAAACTAGCATGCTTTCTAAAAAATAGCGGCAAATCTCTAATAGAACTTTCTAAATTTCCAGAAATTATCGACCTCAAACTCGATAAAACAATTTCTATTTCTCTTTTGACCATATCTAACTCATAAAATTTCCTATCGTTAGTACTTACAAAATTCACTATTTTTACAACATTGTTAAAATAGCTTTTTTTAATCAGCTCTTCCAATTGTCCTCTATGCATCGAATATTCCATAACTTTATCCAAAGTATTAGAATATTTATCAGCTTTTTTTAGATAAGCTACAATTTCTGCAATACTATTAAATTTCAATAATTCTTCATAATCCGCCGCAAAAAGCCGCTTGCTATACATCGACTTTGCTTTTGAGATTATTGAATTTCCTGCAAAATTTGGCATTGTTTTCCCCTGCTTTATTTTCCTACACAATATTTATACAGTGTTTCAATCCATTGATCTTTATTATTTTTATATGTTTCCATTAGTTCTTGATTTCTCACATCAAAATCTTTCTTAGAATTCAATTGAGCTTCGCTAATGATTTTTTCTATTTCTTCTTTTCTAGAATCATATTTCTTTTTCGCTTCAGCTTTATATTCTTCTTCAATTCTTTTTCTTTCTTCACGTAAAAAAGAACCTAATTTAGATTTATCTTCTTCTAATTGTTTTAGCTCTTGTCTTTTAATTTTATCTAGTTCAACAAGTTCCCTAATTAAATTTTCCAATATTAGACACCTTCTTATAAAAATCAGTCTATTTTATTATAACACTTTAAATTTTTATTCCAAGAACATTATTTTGATAATTAAATCAAAAAAGCTCATACGAGCTTTTTATTCTGAAACAATTTTTTCTACTGTGTATTTTGTTCCCTCTAAAGCCTCAAGTATAACTTTTTTCGATACATATCCTTCATATTTTACTGTGCAACTATCTACGGAAACTTCTACATTTTTTATACCATATATATTCTTAAAGATACCTTCAAGCTCTTTTGCGCAACCTTTGCAGCAAATGCCATTAACGTAAACTAATTTCATCTTATTATACCCCCAAAATATATCTAATATAATTATAATACGAATACTTAATCATGTCAATTAAGTAAGAGGTAAAAAAAAATCAGCAATTAGCTGATAATGAATGGTGGAGGGGGACGGTTTCGAACCGCCGAACCCGATGGGAGCAGATTTACAGTCTGCCGCGTTTAGCCTCTTCGCTACCCCTCCGTATTATTTTTCGCTATTACATTATAACAAACACTTTTTTAAATTGCAACATAATTTTTCTTAATTATTATTATCATAATAAAATATTATTTTTTTGAGTCAAATATTTAATTTCCATGTTATAATCATTACAAGAACAATAAGCGAGGTAAATATTATGATTATTGCACTAATTTCTCATGACAAGATGAAACCTGAAATGATTGACTTTGCTAAAAAGTACAAAGATGTCCTAAAACAACATAAACTTGTAGCTACTGGTACAACCGGTCATAAAATTATTGAAGCCACTGGCCTTAATGTTAAATGTTTTCGTTCCGGACCACTAGGAGGAGACCAAGAAATTGGAGCTCAAGTAGCTAACGGCAACATTGACTTAATTTTCTTTTTTAGAGACCCTCTTACAGCTCAACCACATGAACCAGATGTATCTGCATTATTAAGGTTATCCGATGTATACAAAATTCCTTTAGCTACAAATATATCTACAGCTGAGTTTATAATTGAATCCTTAAAATAAAAGTTCCCTATAAAATTATAGAGAACTTTTTTTTAGCAAAATTAACGGAATCATCATTTCGTCTTTTAATAAACCCGCATGAGTAGCTTTATGTTTATGTCCCAAATCTTGAAAAACAAAATGATACTTATCGATTGCTATAGCAAAATAATCCCCTATAAAATCTTTGATTTTTGAGTTTATATTGCCTTCACCAAATAAATTCATCCTTAACACATCTTCCGATTTATAAAGCAGGAACTTATCTTTAAAGCACTTGTTAAAGCATTCTTCAAATTCCTCGTTCATTCCAC
Organism: Candidatus Izemoplasmatales bacterium; assembly: GCA_028691335.1. Classification (GTDB taxonomy): domain Bacteria; phylum Bacillota_I; class Bacilli_A; order Izemoplasmatales; family Hujiaoplasmataceae; genus UBA2289. The sequence goes on along the minus strand of JAQUZK010000002.1, from coordinate 12,422 downwards.
TTTTTAAATAAAACGCTGTTGCTCTTCCCTCAACTGCTGGTTTATGCTCCAACATACCAACAATATCTAAATACTCGTATAGATTAATTCCTTCAACATCTACTTGTCCATGGTCAGCTGTTATTACAACCAAAGTCTCTTCATCTATATTATCAAACAAATACTTCATCGCATTGTTAATCTCACTAATATGGTCATTAACAATCTTTGATGTAGTCCCATATTCGTGTAAATAGGTATCTAGTTTGTCCCAATAAGCATAAATAAAGTTATTTTCATTGTTTTTAATCGTCTCTAAAACCGTATCTACCTGATCTTTTATTTTTTTATGCTTAGGAACTCTAAATTCAGGAAAAATCTCATGAGTCACAACATTTTTATTTCTTTCGTTTATTAATTCATAAATCTTCTTAACAGGAAGATATTTTTCAGAAACATTATAGGTAAATTTAAAAGTTTCATCATAATAGTCTTGGTTTAAGAAAAATACTACATTTTTATTTTCCTCAGCCACATATTGTTGCCACCCAATCCAAGCTGTCGCAACAGGAGGTAATCCTGTAATTGCAGTTGTTGTCGCGGCTACTGTAGTTGAAGGAAACACAGTAGTCAAACTATCTTCAAGTTTACTGAGTAAAAAACTTGTTTTATCATTATGTTTTTTAATTATTTCCGTTCCCATGGCATCAACTAAATAAAATATGATGTTTTTATACTTTTTTTGAAGAACAAAATCTAAAGAATCAAGGCTTTTATAACCTAGATTTACATTGTAATTCTTTAAAATAGAACTAGTAATATTTAACAAGCAATGACTATAATCTGGAAAAACTAGTTTAGACATCAATTAAACCACCTTTCTTGTTTTTGGTAAAAATTTGACTTTTCTATACAAATAGAAACCAATAACAGCTGCAATAACATTACTAGCAAGCATTGCGAACCAAATTCCAAGTTCTTCTAATTCAGTATATCTATTCGCTAATAAAATTAAAGGTAATCTAAGTAGCCATAATCTAGCAACTGCCAAAATAAATGATTTTTTTGTTTCACCGCTTCCTTGAAAAGCTGATAAATAGACTTGGAATACAGCCATTAAAGGAAGTCCAATTCCAATCCAAAAAACGTAGTCTTTAGCAAAATCTATTGTCAGCGGGTCATCGCTAAATAAATGTACAATTATACCGCTAAAAGGTAATAATATCGCTATACCTATAACCATCATCAAAACAGAAACTAACATTCCTTCTCGAACAGATCGTTTAGCCCTAGGAACATTTTCAGCACCCACGTTTTGCGCTATATATATCGCTATAATAGATGATACAGCAGAGACTGGGAACATAACAAGTGAACTAATTCTATTACCAATAAAAAATGCCGCTGAAACATTAGTACCATAAGCGTAAATTAAAGAATTTAAAATCACAAACCCAACAGCTTGTATTGATTGTCCAGTTGAAGCTGGAATCCCAATATCAAATATATCTTTAATAATATTTTTATCAAGTTGTTTTACATTAAAATTTATTGTAAGACTTTTTTTAGATCTTAGAAGGAAGAAAACGACAGCTGGTAAAATTACTACGTGAGCCAAAACTGTAGATAGTGCAGCTCCTCTTACTCCCCAGCCTAAACCCAATACTAGAATAGGCGTTAGTATTATATTTAGTACAATACCTATAGCATTGATAATAACCGGAGTAACAGTATCACCTGTAGCTCTTCTTACTGCTTCAAATGAAAAAATTAAAAATAAAATCGGTAGTTCAAAACTTCTTATCCTCAAATATTGAATCGCAAATTCAAGATCGGATCCAGTAGCTCCCATCAACTTCAATATGTAAGGAGCTAATACATAAGCTAAAACCGTAAACAAGACACCTAGAAACAAAGCGATAAAAACAGTGTTATTAGAGTATTTCTTAGCTGTATCATAGTCACCTTTACCTACATACTGACCTATTAAAGCATTCCCAGCGACACTTAATCCCATCCCAAAGGAAATAAAGATAAAAAATATCGGCCAAGTTAAAGCAACTGCACTTTGCATCGATGTCGCAAGTGAAGTGCCGGTATCGGTAACCCCTTCAACCATACCAAGAAATATTCCATCTACGATATCATGTAATGTTTTTAAAATATTAACTAAAAAAACTGGAAAGCTTAAATATAACAAACCTTTCCATATTGGTGTTTTATATAAAATTAACTCAGTTTTTTTATCAATTGTCGCGTTCATCTTATCACCCTATAAACTAAATTGTGGCGTACTGTTATTACTCAGTACGCCACATCCATTGCATAATGCAAATTTATAAGCAAGTGGTGCCGAAAGCAGGAATTGAACCCGCAACCTACTGATTACAAGTCAGTTGCTCTACCAGATTGAGCTATTTCGGCATGGTGGAGATTGACGGGCTCGAACCGCCGACCCTCTGCTTGTAAGGCAGATGCTCTCCCAGCTGAGCTAAACCTCCATTTTTCACTCGCATTAAGATTTTACTATTTATTAGTTTTCTTGTCAAGCAAAAAAAATTCGAAATTTATAATTTTTTTATTTTATTAAATGTTAAATGAGATTTAAACAATATTTATTCATTCTACTTATAAAAATCGACATGATTAACAAGTCAGCACTACCACCAAAGCTAAGACCTTTCTTTATACAAAAATCATTTAGATTATGGATTTGATTAAAATCTCTTAAATTCAAATTACTAAACATCTCTTTAACTTTAAAATAAAAATCTAATGATTTAGCTCTCTTTAAAAAAGTAGTATCATCTATACTTACAATTAAATATACTAAGGTTTCTAATAAACTTTCCTCAGAATATCCTTTAAGTATTTTTAAAGCTTTTTGAACATTTAAAAAACCAGATAGAGCTTCTCCCCTTATTCCTCTTAAACCATATTCTCTATATGCAATATCCCCGAACGAGTTTGAATCATATTTATAATCTACAAACAAAATTTCTGAAAATCTTTTTGTAATTTCAAAAATACTTCCTTTGTAAAATCTTGATATTTTATACCCGATTCCAGAAATTGCTAATCCTAAATTGAATATTGCACCTTTATAGGTGTTAATTCCTTTGGTTACTCTAAACATATCCGTTTCAGCCATTTTTCCTATCAAATTGATATTTGATACAATAGACGTTTCATCTATACCAATGCAACTTTCGAAAAACATATCAATAAAATAAGGTATTATTATATCGATTGCTTTAACCATTAAATCATAATTCATATCTCTATGACTCCCAGAAGAAGTCGGTGTTACTAACCCAAATTTTGGTTCTAATCTTAATTCTCCCAAAAAACTTTTCTTAAGGGCATCTTTTAAAAATTTAGTGTAATAATTATGAACTGCATTCTTTATAACGCTACTAACTTCTTCAATAGAATGCTTTCTATTGATAATACATTTAAAAGCATCTTCTTCACAAACAATACATTTTCTTTTTGTTTTTCTAGACATTATCCCTTTTATAGAATAAACATCAATATCAATATATCTACCTAACTCATGATTTTCTTCGATTTCAATCATAAGTTTTTTTATTTTTAAAGTATCTAAATCATTTGATAAACAAATGACAAATGGTCCATCGTAATTCTGATATAAATGGTAACGTATAAACCTTGAATCTGAAATTAAAAAAGAAAAAGCATTGATTAACAAATAAGAAATATAACTGTTTTTGTTATCACCAGGAAAATTAGCTTTAACAGATACAACAGTTTTAAATTCTTTTAAATATTCGTTAATTATTTTAGCTCTTTCTTCTCTACCCAAGAGTATTCTATCTTTAATATTCATCTTTTACTTTTCTTAAACAATCTAAGAATGTTCCATCTCTATATTGTACATAACCAATTATTTTATCATCAGTTTCAATTTTTCTAGGAACACCAGTAATCTTGTGAGTCATTTCAAGCAACTCATTAATTTCAAATATAGGATAGTTGCTATTCTTTAGTTTTTGGCGCAAATCTACCCTTCTAGGATTAATCGCAATTCCTCTTTCCGTAATTAATATATCCACGTCAGAACCAGGAGTTGTTACTGTCATTACTTTTTCTTTAATTATAGGAATTCTAGATTTTACCAAAGGTGAAATGATTATTGTTACATCAGCGCCATGAGCAATATCCGCGTGTCCACCACTACCGCCAATTAAATTTCCGAGTGAATCAGTAGTAACATTTACATTAAAATCTAAATCAATTTCTGTAGCTCCCAATATAACAAAATCAAGTCTTTCGCAAATTGGATTATCTTCATAAGGATTTCCATACTCACTAGCAGACATAGCCAAATGATTTTTGTTTTTCGCATAAGATAAAACTGCATCTAAGTCAAAACATTGAACATCATATAATGATTTAAACAAATTGCTTTCTAACATATCTACATATGCTTTAGTTATACCTCCAGAGGCAAAAGAACCAACGATACCTTTTTTCACCATTAAATCATTAACAAACTTTACAACAGCTAAAGAAGTTTTTCCAGCTCCTGTTTGCATTGAAAAATCGTTTTTTATTAAACCGAGATAATCCAATAAGTTAGCACAGTCTTTAGCTATCTTTAGACCAATCGGATCTTTTGTAACTTCGGTTGTTCCCGATACTATTCCGGAACTATCACCAATTGAATCTATTTTAACTACATAATCTACAAACTTTCCATCTATTTGATATTCTTCTAAATTTTCCACAATTGTATCAGTAACTAAAACTACTCTTTTAGCATATTCTAAATCACTAATTGCATATCCCAAAGTGCCACAAGCACTTTTACCAATAGCACCATGTCCATTACCGTTTTTATCAACAACGGGGCAAGCTATAAAAGCAACATCTATTGGAAGTTCGCCGCTTTCAATTACTACCGCTCTTCCACCGTGAGTATTCATTATTAGTTCGCCATCAAGATACCCCTGACTTATTATTTTAGCCACTTCTCCATTTAAATAATTAGTGTGAATGTTCGTAATATTCTTGTTTTTTATCAAATCCACTAAATTAGTGTAACTTGGAAAAATTGAACTAGGTGCTATATGCATATTTAATAGGTTTCTATTTTTAATTTCTTCAGCTACAATTTGAATTACTTTATCACCATTCCTTAAATGATGATGAAATGACAAAGTCATATTAGATTTTATATTAATCAATTCAAAAATAGTTGAAATGTTCTCAACGAATTGAGTATTTTCAACTTTTGTTTTTTTAGGAATTTGTTTTCTAGGTATACCTTGATAATTATCGCTAGAAATAAAAGGTTTAAGGTTATCTGGTATATATCTTCCTACACCATTAATCATTAATAATCACCTACAATAAATTAAAGATTTCTGCTTTTTGAATAATTTTTTTCGCTCTTTCGATTATTGGTTTATCAATCATTTTCCCTCGATACTGAAAAGCACCTTTTTCAGGATTCTCTTCGCTCAACTTAATAATTGCCTTCGCCCATTCTATCTCTTCTTTTGTCGGCGAGAAAATATCATTTATTATTTCCAATTGATTAGGATGAATCGCAGCTTTAGCTTTCATACCTAAACCATAAGCATACTTACAATCAGTTTTTAATCCATCAATATTATTAATATCTGTATATGGAGTATCAATAGCAATTAAGTTATTTGCTCTACAAAAGTATATAACTTGAGATCTGGCATAAAAGATCTCTAAACTCGTCTCTGTTCTTTTAATTTCCAAATCATTCGTCAAATCTTCAGCGCCAAGAAGAACTCCCATAAGCCTATTATTTTGGGCAAATAAAGACATTTCTGTAATACCCTTAGCGGTTTCTACTAGAGCAATTATTTTTGTTTCTTCCAGTTTTTCTTTTTCTTCAAAGTCAGACAAAAAGCTGCTTATAGTGTTTAAAGATTCGTAATCTAGCTTAGGAACCAATAAGTAATTAACTTTTTTAGTTTTTAATATTTCTAAATCTTTTATAAACCATTCGCTTCCAAAAGAGTTAACTCTTAAAACTACTTGTTTTGGGAGTACGCTAGAATTGTCTAAATAATGTTTTATAAGGTTCCTGGCATTATTCTTTTCAGATATACTAACGGCATCTTCTAAATCAAATATAATCCCGTCCGCCATAAAAATATCTGCATTTTGAATCATTGAAGGATTATTACCAGGAATAAACAACAATGATCTAAACATCTTCTCTCATCCTCTCAATCGCCGTTAAAAGTCTCGACTTAATAGTGTAGTCTAAAGCGCCTTTATCTTCAACAATCACATGAACATCTGTTATATTTTCATTTTTAAGAGTATTTTCAATTGTGCTATAGATTTGGTCATAGAAAAACGCACCAACAATACTATTAATCTCAATCTTGGTTTCATTACTAGATTCAATTGTAATTAAACAATCATTTGATTCTTTACTACCGGCTACACCTTTCATACATTACCTCTTATTCGCTATCGCTAAAACTCGATTCATTTCATTTTTTACAATCATATATCCAGCATCTACACCCATCCCCGGTTTCGCTAAACACTGATCTGCTATACAAGCAATTGCGATGTTAGTTGAAACTTCAGCTGAAACATTAGTTTCATTACAAGTTCCGCCACAATAACTACCTATTCCAACTTTATTACAATAAATTATTGCTTCACATATATTATTTACTCCGCCTAAATCTGGTGTTTTTATTTGTAACATATGCCCAGCTTTTCTATCCGCAAAATCAATAATGTCTTCTAAAGTATTGCACCACTCGTCAGCTACTATTTCAATAGATGAATTTTTCGCATCTAAGGCTTTTGTTATTTCTGATAAATACATTATTGTATCTTCTTTATTACCAGCATCCACAGGTCCTTCAATTCTTAACTTAAAAGGATGGGCTGTTTTTTCTAAAACAAGCATATAATCAACCATTTTTTCAACATCATTATTAAAGGCAATTCCGATTGTTCCATAAACATCTATATGAAGAACCGGCATATAATCTTCTCTATTTCTATGCTTTAAAATTCGATTTTTAAGCCACGTAACATACTCAACTAATAACTCACCGTTTCTACCTAATTTTTTTACAACATTATTAATTAATCCATGTGGTAAAACATCTGCTTCTTTAATAATCATCTTATCTACATTATCGTATCTATCATCTCCGCTTTGAGTGAAAACAGGTACTTTTTTATATGATTTTTCACTAATATTATACTCTTTTCTAACAACTTCTGCCATAGTCAGCTTTGAAATTTTTGCGACAGCAGAAAGGAAAGCTTGAGTCAATCCATATCTTATTGCAGTATGTAACTTCTTTCCGTTAATAACCATTCTATCAAATTTTTCAGCTAAAACTCTAAACTCTTTAACATCCAAGCCAATCAATAATGGAGTTATGTTTTCTTCTATAAAAGGAATATAATTATCTGCTAAAAACAAAGGATCTCTACCGCCTGTCCCCGAATATTGAACAGCTGCACAATCCCCTAAACCAACCTCACCGTTTTCTAAAACTAATTGAATAGAAATTGCTTCTCCTCTTTGTCTAATTGTCTGAAACCCTTCTATTTCAGGAGTTCCTACATAAAAGAAGCCATCATTTATGGCTCCATTTTTAATTGCTTTTTGATCATCAAAGAAAAATCCTGTATATGATTTTGATAATACTACATCTACTATTTTCATTATAAATCCCTCAATGGCCTTCCTATTAGTTTTCCTTTACTTACTGAATAAATATCATCAACAGTTAATTGAAAAGATACTTCTCTACCTTCTGTTTTTGCTCTTTCTTCAATTTTATTTAAGTGAAATTTCTTAATTTCATCATTCATTGCTAAATTACCAAAATCTAATATTCTTATTCGCCCTTCATTATCTCTTGCTGGAAATACTTTACCAGCGTTAAATTTACTTGGCGCAAAAGGAATATCAATAAGCCCTTGTTCAAAAGCTCTAACTGTCCCAATAGCTAAATCTCCTTCACCAACTTTTAAAACAGTCTCTATTAAGCATTCAACTTCTTTTTTTATTTGATTCATTTCTAAATCTAAATCTTTGCTTTCCGATATTGTCTGATCTTTTAACATATTAACAATAAACTTAGACGCTTTTACTCCTAATCCATTTGCTTCCATCGTTGGAATCCCAACAGATTCATGTGGAGATTTTGTAATGAGTTTTGTCGCTTTTGACAAAGCGGCTACTGATGAACTATATGAAATTAGTGCCATTGCTTCTGCTTCGTCACTTGGAAATCCACCCATCCATTGATGGAAGACAGTTGATATCTCCATATCCTTATATCCGAATTTATCTAAATAATACAAAGTTTGATCATATAAAGAATGAACAGCAGCTACATCTTGAATCAAATTTCCACCCATTCCGTAACCAACAGTAATGTTTTTCACTCCTTGTTCCGCCGCTAACAAAGCTTCAATTATCATAACAGCGTTTGAAATTGAAGGAGGTACTAATGTCCCAGTTAAAGGTCCAAAAGGTTCTCGATTTATCTTAACTCCTCTTTCCTCATAATATCCTACTAATCTATCCACATACTGCCAATGCTTAATTGACACTTCTAGAGGAACAGATTTAGCGTAAGGTATATTATAAGAAATACCGCCACCTTCATTTGATGTCCACCCTGAAGCGTGAATTATTTCTGACAATAACCTAGCATCTGGAGTACCATGTCTAGCTTCAAGAGGCTTAGAAACTTTAATAAAAACTTCTTTACAGCCTTTTACTCCATGATTTACTGCTGGAAAGCCATTTAATAAAGCTCTATTCTTAAGTTCAGATTCTTCTAAACCTTTTTGAGCTTCTTGATATCTATTATGACGTGTGTAACTATCAATTGTTGACGGTAATAAATCAGCCCCTGAATCTGCTAAATAATTTAATAATTTAATATGTTCTTTTAATACGGGAACTCCACCTCTCGGCTGAATAAGCGTATCATCATTTTCTTTAGCTTTATTTAAAACTAAAGCAAAATTCTTATCCTCAGGAACACTCTTTAAAAAAGCTAAGGCTTTATCTAAATCTAAATCCTCGTCATTTCCAGTTGGCCAAGCTTTTAATACCTCTTGTCTTTGTTCTAGAAATTCTTTCTCTGTTAATTTCTTATTTGCTAGTTTCATGTTGAACACCTCTAATTGGACGTATGTGTTTTTTCATAATTTTTAACGCAGCCATAGGATTAATTTTAGACAACAAACCCATAGCAGCCATAATATAGTCATAATCTATTAAAAACTTTGGATCACTCGGCCTTAATTCTGAAGGATTATGCAATATATTAGTTGTTTGTTTTAGTATTTCTTTTTGATACTTAGAGTTAATAATAACTCCACCAGTACCAATTACAAATCCGACATCACTTAGATCCTTACCTACTTGATTGAAGACTTTACCCATAGGTGTTAATACTTCGTTAATTCTACCACAATGTCTATGCATCGATCGATAAGCACACATTTCAGCTAAGAACTGATCAATAAACTCGTCTTGTGAGTTTTCAGGTAATAACTTAACATTATCATACCTTTTTGTGACTTCACTAACAATATCTACGCCTTTTTCTTTATTGATAAAATTTATTTCTCTTTCAGATAACGATTTCACAATTCCAGGAGCTGAATATCTCATCCCTAAATCACCTTCAACCGTTCTCTTTGCAAAAGGTTCTTCCAAACCTTGGATTATTACATCACTTCTTTTTGTCGAACTGCATATCGAATACATATCAGTAGTTGCACCACCTATATCTACAACTACAACTTCTCCTAAACCCTCTTCATCCAAATATCCTTCAGCCAACAATTTGGCAGCCTCTAGAACCGCAGATGGAGTAGGTAATATAACTTGATTAATAAAATTCTCTATTTTTTTAATCCCTTTGGCTTCGATTATCTGTTTTAAAAATATTTCTCTAATTTTCTCTCTAGCACTATTAACATTTAAAACGTTAATATTAGGCATCACATTATCGCAAATGTATCCGTTCATCTCATATTTACCAAATATTTCATTTATTTGATCTTGAGCTGACTTATTTCCAGCAAAAACTATCGGAATTTTAACTCCTAATTTACCCAATATCTCTGCATTATAAATAACAGATTCAGAATTACCACCATCAGAACCACCAGCTAATAAAATTATATCTATTTTTTTATCTATTATTTGATGAACTTCACTTTGATTTAAATGATGTGAAAAAACAAGATCTACTTTAGCTCCAGCCCCCAAACAAACTCTCTTAGCAGCTTCAACAGTTAGCTCTTTAACTAGACCAATAGCGGCCATTTTAAGGCCGCCAGCTGCAGATGAACAAGCAATTACTTGTTCAAATTTAATATTCCTATCTATTTTTTTATAAAGCTTTTCCAAAGCCTTATCATATCCATCGTTAATGTCTGTTTCAACAGTAGTAAAATCTGAAGCAGTACCTAATATTTCACACTCTTCAGTATTTACAGCGCATAATTTTGTGAAAGTTGAGCCAAAATCAATAAGCAAATAATTTGCCATTTTACTCTCCTAAATCTTGTTTAATATCTTTCAAAGCTTGATCAATTGAGGTTCCAGGAGGATATATTCTATTGAAACCCATTTCAAGAAATCTTTCTTTGACTTCACTAAAATCTTGTTTTCCAACTACAATATTGCCACCAACATAGAGTAATATATCTTCAATTCCAGATTCAATACATTTATCTCTCATACCGCGACAGTCAATTTCTCCATGTCCATACAAAGAAGATACCATTATCATGTCAGCGTTTGTTTCAATAGCTGCATTAATAAAATCTTCCTGGCTAGATAAAACTCCAATATTAACGACGTTATACCCTGATTTAGTTAATGTATACTCAATTATTTTATTCCCGACTGCATGTACATCAGCACCGATTACACCAATTACGATTGTTTTCAAACTATCTCTCCAAATTTTGTAAGCGTTTTTATAACACATAACATTATAACATACCAACTATAAGAATTAAAGAAAAATTCTTAGAAATTTTTTGTTAGACTAGTATCTATATTTATACATTAAATGAAAGGACAAAAAGATAGTCACTCAATCGATTGATATACTTTTGAGACAACTCTAAATCAACTCTTTTTTCCGTTTCAATAAAAGCCGTTATTTTTCTCTCTATTTTTCTAGTTAAAGCTCTAGCTACATCCACGTAAGCCCCCGCCTTAGATTTTTCACTACCAGGAAGATAAAATCTAGCTTCTATCGAGTTATTATCTAACATTGATTGCATTTGCTTTTCTAGTTCTAAAACGTCTTCTTCTTTAATCTGAGTTAAAATATTATACATATCCGAATCATATTCACTCGCTATTAAAGAATTGATATTTTGTATATGCATTTGAATTTCTTTAATATAATCATTTTTATGATAATGGTAAACCAATCCCAAAAAAGAACTTAACTCATCCATTGAACCAAGTGTATCAAAAATAATATGAGATTTACTATAACTCCTATTTTCAAAGTCTTTTGATTTTCCTTTGTCACCAAGTTTTGTAGTTATTAAATCTAATTTATTAATTGGCATTTTTCTAACTCCTTTTCTTTTTATTAATTAATGCAGTTATAGCGAATGTAGCTACATCTTCCGCAAAACTACCTGGTCCAAATCCTGCATCATATCCCAATTCTTTAGCTAAAGAATGAGTTACTCTCGCTCCACCAGCTATTAAAACTACATCATCCCTCATTCCTTCTGACTCTAAAAGTTCAACTAAATCAATCATATTCTTAAGATGAACATCTTTTTGAGTAACTGTTTGAGATACTAGAAGAACATCAGCCTTCTTCTCTTTAGCTATCTTAACAAAATCTTCATTCAATACCTGTGAGCCAAGATTATAGGCTTCAATCCCATGATATCTTTCTAAACCATAGTGCCCAGCAAAACCCTTCATATTCATTATAGCATCGATTCCTACTGTATGAGCATCTGTTCCAGTTGACGCACCAACAAAAACTATGTCTCTATCAAAATTTGAACTAATTAAATTTTCAATTTCTTCTCTTGTTAATGCGGTTGAAGTAATCTCTTCAACCTTTATTTTATCATAGTCAATCGAATTTTTAACACTTCCATAAACAATATAAAAACTAAAGTTATTATCCAAGGCTTCTACGTGAACTACCGAAGGATCTATCAACCCCATACTCTTAGCCATTTCTTTTGCCGCAGCAACTCCTCTAGCTGATTTTGGAACAGGCAAAGTGAAACTCATTTGAATTTTTCCATCATTGTAAGTATCTCCATAAGGCTTAATTATCATTGAAGGATTCCTCCATTTTTTCTTGGATTACATTAATATAGTTACTATCTTTCTTAAAGACTCCTGATAAACCTTTTCCACCAGTTGTCTGTCT
>JAQUZK010000128.1 GCA_028691335.1 Candidatus Izemoplasmatales bacterium | reverse complement strand
AGCATCTACGATTACAAACAACTCATTCATTGACGACACCTACTTCAAATAGATTATCTTGTGTAATTAAGGTTACTTCTTTATTTTCAGAAATATATCCATCTGGTATAGCAACATCATTATTCACGATTACTTTTTTTAATATAACATTATTGCCAATAGATGCATTTGGTAAAATAACACTATCTTCTACTAAAGAATCAAAACCTATACTGACTTGATAAGCAATTGAAGAGTGAATTACAGATCCTGCAATCACACTTCCATCAGCGATAACTGATTGGACTGTTTTTGCCGTTTGTAAAACAGTATGTGGAGGAAGATTTAGTGATTTTGAATATACAGGCAAATGCCTTGAAGAATTAAGCCCTAAAAATGCAGGATCCTCCAATAAATCCATATTTGCTTGATAAAGTGATTCGACAGTTCCTACATCTTTCCAATAATCATTGAAAATATGAGCTGTTATTTTATAGTCTTTATTCAAACAGTAAGGAATAATATCTTTACCAAAATCAAATAAATCTTCATCAGTGCTTGAAAAGAAAATTGTCTCTAATGCTTTTAATGAAAAAATATAAATCCCCATAGAAGCTAAATTAGTCTTTGGTTCAATTGGCTTTTCTTCAAAGCCAATTAAGCGATTAGTTTCATTAATTTCTAAAATTCCAAATCGACTAGCTTCTGAAACACTAACACTTGTAGCTGCTATAGTTATATCAGCTGAATTATCAATATGAGTTTTTAGCATTTCATTATAATCTGTTTTATATATATGATCTCCTGATAGAATTAAAACATACTCGGGTTTTTGATCAGTTATAAATCGATAATATTGCTTTATGGCATGAGCAGTTCCATTTTGCCAAAGGATATTCTCGTGTTGAGAATAAGGAGTTAAAAACTTAATCCCTCCATCTATATAATCTAAATCCCAAGAAGCTCCTGACCCTATATAATTCATCAGTTCAAAAGGTTCGTATTGAGTAACAATTCCAACTTTTGAGATATTAGAATTAGATATATTACTTAAAGTAAAATCAATAAGGCGATATTTCGCCCCAAAAGAAACAGCCGGTTTGGCTATTTTTTTGGTAATATCGCCTAGTCTTGTTCCTCTTCCGCCAACTAATATCATCGCTATAAGTTTATTCAAGCTTATCACCTTTTTTATACTCTATCAAAGAGATAGCTAGTGGGGAAATATTGATTGCTATAGATTGTTTATATCCATGATTGAAAACCTCTACAGTTTCCATATCAGCACCGTTATAAATATTAGACCCGCCATAAATTTCTTTATCAGAGTTTAAAATTTCGTGATATATTCCTTTTTCTGGAACACCAATATAATAATTACTGTAAACATTTGGGGTCATATTTAAAACGATAATAGTAAAATTATTTTTATCTTTACCAAAACGAATAAAAGAAAATATTGATTGCTCATAATTAGTCTGATCTATCCATCTAAAACCCTCAGGGTCATGATCTAACTCATAAAGTGATGAATGGTGATTATAAGTTCTAATTAAGTCTTTTACAAAGCGGTTTGCGGCACTATGCATTGGATATTCTAACAAATTCCAATCTAATTCGTCCTTATCTTTCCACTCATGCATTTGCGCAAACTCTCCACCCATAAAAAGAAGTTTCTTCCCTGGATGAGTGAATTGTAAACCTATCAACAATCGATAATTAGCGAACTTTTGCCAATAATCTCCTGGCATTTTATCAACAAGGGATTTCTTTCCATGAACTACCTCATCATGAGACAATGGTAAGATAAACTTTTCTGAATAAGCATATACCATTCCAAAAGTAATTAAATCATGATGATATTTTCTATATATAGGGTCTTTGGCAAAATATCTTAAAGTATCATTCATCCATCCCATATTCCATTTATAATCAAAGCCTATTCCACCATCCAAAACACTCTTTGTTAAGTTAGGATAAGTAGTAGAGTCTTCAGCGAATAATAAAACTGAATGATCTTTTTCCTTTACAGCGTATGATAAGTTTTTCAGAAACTCAATAGCTCCATGATTTGTACCAACATGCATATTTCCTAAATAATACAAAATATTGGAAACTGCATCAATTCTAAATCCATCTACATGAAAATAATCCATCCAAAAATAGGCATTCGATATCAAAAAACTCTTAACGATACCTTTTCCTAAATCTAGGTTTACAGTCCCCCATACTACATTCTCTCTAATATTATAATCCTCATACTCATATGTTGGCTCACCATCAAACATATATAATCCGTGAGCATCTTTACAAATATGACCTGGAACCCAATCCATTATAACTCCAATATTATTCTTATGACACTCATCAATTAAATACATTAAATCCTTTGGAACGCCATATCTAGAAGTAGCGCTATAATAACCAGTTCCTTGATAACCCCAGCTTTCATCTAAAGGATGTTCAACTATCGGCATAATCTCAACATGAGAAAACCCATGTTCCTTAATATAAGGAATTAAAAGACTAACCAACTCATTATACTTATTGAAACTTCCATCTGGTTTAGTCATCCAACTCCCTAGATGGAGTTCATAAACTGATAATTTTTCTTCTTGATGATTAAGTTTTTTTCTTTCTTCCATATAAACTTGATCATTCCAAACATATCCGTCAATATCATATACTTTAGATGATGTTTCTGGACGATTATCTGAAAAATATGCATATGGATCTGCCTTAAATATAGTTTGCCCATAAGAAGTTACAATACAGTATTTGTATCTTGTCCATTCATTTAATTCAGGGATAAATTTGTGGTATACTCCAAACTCATCTTCTTTTTCCATTGTATGTGTACGTGAATCCCAATTATTAAAATCCCCCACAACAGAAACTATTTTTGCATGTGGAGCGTACACTCTAAAATCTACGCCTTTAACTACACCATCTTGATCTTTAACTAGATGCGAACCAAAAATCTTGTATGCTTCTTTTAGTTTTCCTTCATTAAATAAATACAGATCCAAATCATTCATCTTAAAATTCTCCTTTATAGAAATTTTTTGATAGTACTGTATTGATAACCTTTAGCGAGTAATTTGCTAGTTAAAAATTGATTTAAACTCATTTTTAAGCCTTTTTTGTTGTATTTAGTTTTGAGATTTTCAATTTCTTTAATGATTATTTTATCTTCGTTTACCGATGAAGATATATCATCTTCTTTTTTAGATATTATCGAAGATATATCATCAAAATTAAAGCCCTTATTAACTAAAAATGATTTAAGTTGATTCTTTAGTTTCATCATCGGTATATTACTAGACATTTTGATTTTTTTATCCAGCCAATACTCAATATTTTCCAACATTTCTTTTTTATTATAAACAATTATTTTTTCTGTAATTAATTCTTGACTAATACCTTTAAACTTTAAATCTTCATAGATTTTTCTAGGACCAATATGCTTCAAATTTATACTATCACTAATATAATTTTCTGTATATAAATTATCATTAATTATTTTAATTTTTTTTAATTTTCCTAAATAAAAACTCTTGTTATCGATTGATAGTCTATCTAAATAATCAATAACTTCTTTTTCCGTTCTTGGTTTAAACAAGGAATACTTTAAAACCTTTTGATAATATTTATCACGATTTATCATTTGAATTAAATTATTATAGAATTCCAAATCAAATGTTTTACCCTTGATTAGACGATACTCAATAATTAAATCTTCTGAAACAAGATACTCATCTGAAACTTTTGAACTATCTTCGATATATATAAGGTAATTTTTGCCTTTTCTCTTAACTTCTACAACCTTATACATTTTTCTTACTCATAACAAGGTAAGCGAGAATAAATGGGTCTAAATCACCATCTAAAACTCGATCACCATTTCCTGTTTCAAAATTTGTTCTATGATCTTTAACCATAGTATAAGGGTGGAAAACATAGGAACGAATCTGTGAACCGAAAGCATTAGATTTATATTCATTAAATGATTCGATTTGACTTTGTTTTTTTTCTAATTCTAAATTATATAGTTTACCTCTTAAAACTCTCATTGCAATTTCCTTGTTTTGAATCTGCGAACGTTCGTTTTGGCAAGAAACAACTATATTTGTAGGTAAATGAGTTATTCTTACTGCTGAGTCAGTTGTATTGACTCCTTGTCCGCCTTTTCCACTAGATCTAAAAGTATCTATTCTTAAATCTTCTTCATTAATTTCAATATTAATAGAGTCATCTGTTTCAGGAATTACCGTTACTGACGCAAAAGATGTATGCCTTCTACTTGATGAATCAAAAGGAGATATTCTAACTAATCTATGAACTCCAGATTCAGCTTTTAAATATCCATATGCATATGAACCGCTGACAAGAATTGTCGCTGATTTTAACCCGGCTTCATCGCCATCTATATAATCAATAATCTTAGTTTTGAAGTTCTTTCTATCCGCATATCTTAAGTACATTCTAAATAACATTTGTGCCCAATCTTGTGACTCAGTACCACCGGCTCCTGGATGGAATTCAATAATAGCGTTGAATTTATCGTACTCTTCATTCAATAGAATTTTTAAAGTTAACATTTCATGAAGCTTATAAAAATCAGAAATCATTTTGGTTGTTTCTTGTTCATTAATATTCTCGCCCTCTTCGGCCAAAGTAATAGTTAAATCAATTGTTTCGTAAATATCCTTAACTTTTTGATAGCTATCAATAATTTCATTATATTCGTTTACTTCTTGAATTATTGATTGGGCTTTTTGTGTGTCATTC
>JAQUZK010000127.1 GCA_028691335.1 Candidatus Izemoplasmatales bacterium | reverse complement strand
TAGCTATATTATGGGGGTCATTGTTTGCTTTGTTCTTTTTTAAGAAGTATCAAGAAAAATTTGTTGATAAGGTTTATGCTAAGGATAAAAAATCATTTTCAAACTTAATCTTTCAATCAGTATTTATCGGTTTAATCTCTGCTTATTTTGGAGATGCATTTGCGAAGATGATCAACTATCAAGTTAAGGAAGTTGTTGATGGGGCATATACTGGCGAGTTAATTGATCAGACAACATATATACCTTTAGTTGTTTTTGTGACTTCGTTTGTGTTTATGGCAATATTTGATTTTTTAGTAAAAAAGTTAAATCAAAAGTGGTTAGAAAATTTCCAGTTGTCTTTATCAATGATATTTGGTATGGCTTTAGCCGTAATATTATCTTAGAAGGGGGAATAGCAGATGAAAACATATCGTGAGAGAATGCATTATTATGGTAGGATATTCACCGTATTAGGGATAGTCGCTATGATTGCTGTTCCATTTAGTATTTGGTTTTTTAGTGGGGTAGCACCTAATGTAAATGATTTATTTGCTGGTGTATTAGTTCTTTCTGTATTATATTTACCAGGAGGAATAATTGAAGTTTTAACTTATGGTCCAATTTTAGGTACTTCAGGAACTTACTTAGCTTTTATAACAGGAAACTTAGTAAATTTAAAGATTCCTTGTGTTATGAATGCAAAGGATATTGCTGGAACAGAAATTAATACAGAGGAAAATGAGATTGTCTCAACAATAGCTGTGGCTTTTTCTTCAATAACTACAGTTTTAATAATGAGTTTTGGAGTAATGATGTTGTTGCCACTAAAACCGATTTTAGAATCTGAGTTATTAGCTCCAGCTTTTAATACAGTTGTATCAGCTTTATTTGGTGCATTAGGATATAAATATTTTAAAGGTAATTTAAAATTAGTTATTGCTCCATTAATATTTGTAATTATCTTAAGTTTAGTAGCCCCAAGTTTTGTATATAATAATATTGTTATTGTTATACTTTTAGCAGCTATAGTTACAATTTTAGTTGCTCGAGTTTTGTGGGTTAAAAAACTTCTATAAAGGAGGAAGTGAAAATGATTGCTTTATATATTGTACTAGGGATTCTTAGTTTAATAGTTATCTTGTTACTTATTGCTTTAGTTCATACGATGTTTGTAAAAGTTCCGAAAGAAGAAAAACCTTTAGATATAGACTTTTCCAAAGCTAATAGCTATGCAAAAAGATTTAGCGAAATGATTAAAGTAAAGACAATTTCATATAATAAAAAAGAAGATAATTATGAAAATTTTGTTAAGTTAAAAGAAGTTATGAAAGGTCTTTTTCCTAAAGTCTTTGAAACTATGGAAATTAAAGAATTTCCTGGAGAATCATTAATCCTTAAATGGTCAGGAAAAAGCAGTAATAAGCCATTAGTTTTGATGAGTCATATCGATGTAGTTCCTGCAGTTGACAACGCTTGGGATTATCCTCCATTTTCGGGGAAAATCGTTGATGGCACAATCTACGGAAGAGGAACGTTAGATACTAAATCAACTGTTTATTGTTTTTATCAAGCGTGTGAAGAGTTGATTGAATCTGGATATATACCGGATAACGATGTTTATTTAGCTAGTTCAACTGATGAAGAAACAAGTGGTTTTGGAGCTTCATTGACTGTAGAATGGTTAAAAGATAATGGTGTTAAACCTTTTCTTGTTGTTGATGAAGGCGGAACAGTTTTAAGTGACGCTCTACCTTCAATGAAAAGACCTATGGCAGTGGTTGGGATTTTAGAAAAAGGTTATGTGGATATTAAATTAACTGCCAAGTCGTTTGGTGGACATTCTTCAACCCCACCAAAGAACACACCAATAGCTAGATTATCTAAATTTGTGAGTGATGTTGAAGGAAAATTTCCTCTAAAAACAAAAATGATTAAGGAAGTAGAAACGATTTTTAAAAATGCAGCACCAGCAATGAGTGGAATTAATAAGTATCTTTTCAGTAATATGTGGCTTTTTAAAGGTTTGTTAACTTGGTTGTTACCAAAAATGAGTCCTTTTGGAAGAGCGTTGCTTTCGACTACAATAGCTTTTACAATGATGAAAGGTTCTGATGCGGAGAATGTTATTCCAGCAGAAGCGTATATGATTGCTAATTTAAGAACTCACCCTATTCAAGGTGTAGACGAAAGTTTTATGGCAATAAAAAAGCTTGCTCAAAAATATGATATTGAAGCTGAAATTATATCATCAAGAGAAGCTTCATCTATTGTTGATATTAATGGAGAAGGATATATTTATTTAGAAAAAACAATTAAAAATACATTCCCAGATGCGATAGTTAGTCCTTATGTGATGTTAGGAGGAACAGATTGTAGATTTTATTCAGAAGTTTCTGATGCGGCTTTAAGATTTTCTCCTGTTAGAATGAACAATGACGAATTGAAAAAAATGCATGGAAATAATGAATCAATTAGAATTAGTGTATTAGTTGAAGCAATTCATTTCTATCAAGAATTGATTAAAAACAATAAATAAGAAAGGTGTATAAGATGGTTTTTCCAAAAGATGATTTTAATAAAAAATCTTGTAAAGATGCAAATATTAATAAAGGCATCATCGTTGATATGTTCAATAGAGTTGAAGAAGAGAAATATAATATTCATTCTATGATTCTTCTACACGAAGGTTCAAAAGTTTTTGAGACATATGCTCATGATTTTAATATTGAGACAAGAAAGAATGTTTATTCAGTTTCTAAATCTTTTACTTCAATAGCTATCGGTATATTGCTTGATAAATCGCTAATAAATCTTGAAAACTTTGTTCTATTTTATTTTACCGATGAGGTAAAAAGTTATCTTCCCGAGTATGAAAGTTTGAAAGTTAAACATTTATTAACGATGACTGTTGGACAAGAGACTGATGAATTTCATAATATTACGCCTACAAAGAATCCATTTGAAATGTTTTTTAATATACCTTTAAAAAACAAGCCTGGTGAAACTTTCTTTTATAGTAATTTTTCTAGTTTCATATTATCTGCTATTGTAACTAAAATTACCGGAAAACCACTTAATGATTTTTTAGATGAACATCTATATAAAGTTATTGGCATTAAGAAACCAGTTTGGAAAAACATTAATGATTACAATTTTGGAGCTACTGGTTTGGAATTATCATTAAGAGATATGGTTAAATTTGGTCATTTAATCTTAAATGATGGCGTATGGGATGAGAAAAGAGTAGTATCTAAAGAGTACTTAGATTTAGCTCTTGATAAGCATATTAAAGATCCTAACCTTCCACTCTATTATGGATTCCATTTCTGGATTAGTCAGTATTCTTTTGCTGCTGGTTTATTCAAGCAATATATAGTAATAGATAAAAGATATAATTTGATTTTTGCAATGCAAGCTTATGAAGAAAGAGAAATACTAGGACTATATAATAACTATATTGTTAAAGCTATTGAAAAAGGTTGGGAATATTGTGATTATTCTTTAAGGGATTTTATAAGAAAGTTTGAGTATAATTCTATTCCTATTATTGAAAAGGAAAAAGAAGTTAGATACGGATAGATATTAAGGTAAAGAAGAAAAGAGTTTTATGGACATCTCTTTTCTTTTTTGATATAATATTTAAGATAGGAGCACTAGTTGATAAAATATGAAATTAGGTAGAATAAACGAACTCGAAGTAAAAAGAGAAGCTGATATTAGCTATATTTTAACTGACGGAGTTAATGAAATATTTTTACACAAGAAAGAAGCAGAAAAACCGTATGAGATTGGAGAAAGAATCTCGGTTTTTCTTTATGATGATAATCAAGGAAGAATTACCGCATCAACTAGACCGCCATCCCTTAAAATTGATGAGATTGCATTGTTAGATGTAGTTTCAACAAATTACAACTATGGAGCTTTCTTATATTATGGTATGGTTAAAGACTTATTGTTAAGCGTAGATGATTTGCCCAAAAATCATCGCTATTGGCCTAAACCTAATGACAAAATATTTGTTGGAATGAAGGAAAAACAAGGAAGATTATTCGCTAAATTATTAACAAGATATGATCTTAAGAATAGTTTTTCTTTGTTAGATGATTTAGAACCAGGGAATAATTATGATGCATTTATGATGTATTATTTGGATAATGGAATTGTATGTTTTACAGAAAAAGGAAATGAGATTTTTATTCATAGAAATAATTATAGAGATGTACCAAGAATCGGACAAAAATTAGATGTTAAGATTCTTACAAAAAATGAGTTTAATTATTCGGGTACACTGATTGCCCAAAAAGAACTAATGTTGGATAAGGATGCTAACATAGTTTATCAATATCTTTTAGACCACGATGGCGAAATGCCTTACACGGATAAGAGTGATGTGGAAGAGATATATCAGATTTTTCATATGTCTAAGGGAGCTTTTAAGCGAGCTTTAGGACATTTGAATAAATATGAAAGAATAGTTTTAAATAAAGAAAATACTAAAATTAGAAGGTGATTTTAAATGGGAAGAGCACACGAAGTAAGAAAAGCAGCTATGGAGAAAACAGCTGCTGTAAAATCTAAATTATATGCAAAATTTGGTAAAGAAATATATATGGCTGCTAAAACAGGGGGGCCAGATCCTGATAGTAATTTAACTTTAAAAAGAATTATCGAAAGAGCAAAACAAAATCAAGTTCCAGCTGATGTTATTAAAAGAAATATTGAAAAAACAAAAAGTGGTGTTGGAGAAGATTATAGTCCAGCTAGATATGAAGGTTTCGGACCAGGTGGTTCAACAATCATTGTTGAATG
>JAQUZK010000126.1 GCA_028691335.1 Candidatus Izemoplasmatales bacterium | reverse complement strand
ATTTTGTTTTCTTGTTATTTTAACAGAAATATCATTTATCACTATTTCTTTATTTTGCTTCATATATACCTACCTTTCATTTACTATTTCAGTAGTAATATAATGCAATAATAATTTAAATATATCAAGTATTATTCGCTATATTCTTCGATTTTCTCAATTAATTCATAAATTTCTTCAGTTTTAGAAACTGCTTCATCGAACTCATAAATTTCTTCTAAT
This sequence comes from Candidatus Izemoplasmatales bacterium, assembly GCA_028691335.1. Taxonomy (GTDB): domain Bacteria; phylum Bacillota_I; class Bacilli_A; order Izemoplasmatales; family Hujiaoplasmataceae; genus UBA2289. The sequence goes on along the minus strand of JAQUZK010000126.1, from coordinate 4,571 downwards.
ACTTTATATATAGCACTTTTTATTCTTTGCTGTTTTTGTTGATTTTTCTTCCAATCTGGTTGACTTGAATTTTTTACTGTTTTATCTAACTTAACTGCCAATTCTACATTTCCATCTAAAAAATCATAAAGTGCCATCCTGCCATAGCTGGATTTAATTTCATTAGGATATATACTACTTGTTTCTGGTTTCACAACCATTTTAGCTAATTCTATAACTTGTCTTAGATATTCTTCATAGCTTAATTTATCAGTTTTGCGACGTAGAATTATCTCTTCTAGCATTTGAGACAATTTACTATAATAAACATTATTTGTTTCTTTCTTTTTAACTATTTCATGTTTTATGTTATTTTCGATTATTTCAGCTTTAGCTGGATCATCTCCTGGGAGTTTATCTATTAATTCCATAGGTGTTGTTGTTGTATTTTCAATTAGCAATGTTACCATTGACATATCTTCTAAATTACTAATAACCTTTGAATCTTCTGCCTTAATATAAGTATCTAAAATGTATCTCATATCTGCTTCATAGGGTTTTAAATCGATATAATCACTACTTGCCAATTTTATCATCATTTTTATTTTATTGTAATCAGCTATATTCTTTCTTAATTCTTTTACTTCATCTTCTGAATAGCCATAGTGTGAAGATAATCTATCACAACAATTAGCAAAACTACGAGTAACAGATGCCGTTAATTTATATAATACATCCCTACGATTTACACTTTCTTTGTCTTCAATTCCACCACAGAAATATTCAATATAACTTGAATCACTTGTAGAATCAGGAACATCATTCATCAATTCTTTTAATGATTTAATTGAGCATTCCATTTCTGATTTTGATTCATCATATCTATTCTTTATAAGACCTTCTATATCTTCAACATTATAGCCATCAAATGCACCAGATGTATAATCAAACACTGCTGCCTGTAAATTACGGAATAAATCCATATAATCAACTATATATCCATAATCTTTATCTTCTCCATCTGGTCTGTTAACACGACATATTGCTTGAAATAAATCATGGTCTCTCATTGATTTATCAATATATAAATACGTAGCACTTGGAGCATCAAATCCAGTAAGCAGTTTATCTACTACAATTAAGAGTTTCATATTAGCTGGTTCTTTTATAAATAACCTTTTGGCTTCAGTTTCATACTCTTCTAATTTTTTACCATTTAATATCTTTTTATAAGTATTTTCCTTTAATTCTTCTTCGCTTTCAATTGTATCGTCAAAGCTAGAAGTTCTAACATTTTCAGCTCCTGGATTATATGATGTAATTACAGCACATTTATTAAAACCATTTGATTTGAATATCTCCCAATACCTACAAGCATTTAAAATGCTATCAGCAACTAGAATAGCTGTACCTCTTTCTGATGCTAGTCTTGGTTTTACTGCCATATCTAATATTATGTCTTGTGCTATTTTTTCTAGTCTTTGTTTTGAACTATATAATTTTTCTGTAGATGCCCATTTTCGTTTTAGTTGTTCTTTTGCATGTTCTGTTAATCCTTGAGTCTTATTATCAAACCATAAATCAACTTTTTCTCGACTAGACAAGTCTTGATCAATATCTCTTGCCTCATATCTTAAATCAAGAATTACTCCATCTTTTACACCTTCATCAAATTTGTAAGTATGGATGTATGATCCAAAAGTTTCAATACTTGTTTGTTTATCCGCTTTTAATAATGGTGTACCTGTAAATCCAATTAAAATTGCATTTGGCATCAATGTTTTTACTGCTTCATGTAACTTCCCAGAATTAGTACGATGACATTCATCCATAAATGCTATTATCTTTCCTTTGGCTTCAAATCCCGGTTCTAATCCAGCTAGTAATTCTTTTCTATATTGTTCAACATCTGCATCTTTTCCAGCATTATGACCGTACTTATGAATTAAAGAACAAATAATAGATTTTTCTGATTTATTTAATACTTTTCTTAAATCATCACAACTTTTAGTTCTATATATTTCTTGATTCACATTTACAAATAAACTTTCAATTTGGTCATCTAGTTCTTCACGATCAGTTATAATCACAACACGGCTATTATCTATATTTTCAATAATCCATTTGGTTAACCACACCATAATTAAAGATTTACCTGAGCCTTGAGTATTCCAGATTATTCCACCTTCTCCATCAAGTATTCTATTTCTTGCTGCAATATTTGCAAAATACTGATTATGTCTAGCAATCTTTTTTACTCCAGCATCAAAAATCACAAAATCATGTAATATAGGTAAAAACCTTTCTTTATGGCAAAGTGATATAATACCATCTCTTAGACGATTATTTTCTTTACTTTGTAATTCTTTTATTTCATTAGATAATCTATCTATAGCATTTTTATCTTCTTTCCATTGCAAATAATATTTTTGTGATGTTTTTATTGTTCCATAATACAATCCTTCTGCTTCATTTCCAGCAAATAAAAGTTGTGCCGTACTAAAGAAATTCAATATATTTTCCCTTTGTTGGTTAGTAAGTTGTTGTCGCATTCCTTCTCCACTACTTACACTTGATTTTTTTAACTCAAAAACACCTAGTGCAATACCATTTACATATATAACAACATCCGGTCTTTTTCTTGTTTTACCATCATATCTTAAAACTGATACTTCTTCAGCAGCATAAAAATCATTTTTTGTGATATCGTTCCAATCAATATAGTGTACAGTTGGTCTTTTATTTTTACTATCCTTTGCACCTTGAAGTCCATATCTTAAAAGAGAATAAACATCCATATTAATTTGATATAAGCCATCTACTTGGTTTCTGGTTTTAGTAACAAGTTCATTTATAGCTTTCGTTATTAAATCATTACTGTATCCTCGTTTTTGAAGATTATTTCTTAGTAATTCCTCTTTAACAGGAGTATTGTCTATCTCTGTTAAATCACCTAAATATGTGTATCCTAATTCATTTACTAAGCAATGCAAAACTCTTTTTTGCAACTTCTTTTCTGCATCTACTGTATCCATATTTTACCTCCTATACACTTAAACGAACTTGTCCCGTAAGTAACTCGTTCATTGCTCCTTCGCTTATTTGTTTCATTTTATCTAATTTTTTTTCTAATGAAATTATTTCTTCATCCATTGATTTTATTACTGCAACTATAGAATCTCGTTCCTCCTTATTTGGAATTAATATCCTAAATTTTCTTACATCTTCAACAGTCAAATTATGTTGAGCTCCTACTTTTTCATTTTTAAAAATTTGTTTTTGTCCTTCGACTGAAGTTAAATATAACATACACCAATCAGCTAAAGATTTATCATATAATTTAGCTATACCAACAGCTCCACCTGCAAAAGCCATTTGTTCATTATTGAATACTGCTACATTTCCTATTCTTCCTGAAATTGAAATTAAAAGGCAACATTCTTTTAAGATTATTTTAGGATAATTATCTGCTATTACTTTTGGAATGTAAAAATCAGTATTATAATTAATATCAAACATATTAAAATCTTTATTTTGTATAAATGGAACGGTATTCTCCCTTTTTGTTGTTACAAGTGATTCTTTTATTTTATCACTATAATCAAAACCGGTTTGTTTAGTTATTAAATAGCATAATTCTTTTAATGTTTTTTGTTGCCATTCTTCTTTAAATTCACCTACTCTAGTTTTGCCACTTATTAATTCTTCTAATACACCATCTCTAATAGCTTTCTTTTTTTCTATCAACTTTATAAGATTTTCTATATATTTATCAAATGTTGACAAAGTTTCTGCTATAGCTTGTTGTTCTTTTAAACATGGATATTTAGCACTAAATTCTTTAACATTTTTTACGGATAGATTAGTCTGATTTATTCCATCATTAAACGAAAGAAAATACTCATTTCTATTCATTAGCTTTGCTAAAAAATATGCATTTATATTCTTATGTGGCTTTATTCCTGCTATTCTTTGATTCAATGAATATTTGTTATTTTTATTTATTAAAAATGTTTTAGCTAAAGCTCTCCCGTTAGGAATATCACTTAAAACCATAGCTATTTCATCTTTAAACAACGGTTCAATCTGTTTGTCACAATATTTTTTTACTTTTCCTTCTGTTGAAACAAACTTTGCATTTACTATAGTATACTTACCATGCTCAACAACATTTTTTTCATGTGCTTTTCCATTTCTATAATCCGCTATATCTTTTAATTGCATAGTTTTCCAATTCTCAGGATAGTTTACCATTTGTAGCCCATCCTTTCTAAAGCACTCATCACTGCTTTTCTTGAGTTTTCTGTTTCTTGTTCTATATCTTTTAAAGTATGCTCATATCTTCTTGCAATAGTTACTACTTTTGATGATAGAATATTTAAAACTTGGTCTACTAATTCTTCTATATCACTTTGGAGTTTGCACATCCATTTTAAGTCAAATAATAGATGTTTAATCTCTTCAATAGAAAGTTTAAGATATTTTTCACAGACTTTATTATCAAGTTCTTTTTGTAGTGTTTTTATCTTTTTATCTATAATGTCCTTTTCAACTTGTTTTTCCGAATATTTACATAATGTTTCATATTCATC
>JAQUZK010000125.1 GCA_028691335.1 Candidatus Izemoplasmatales bacterium | reverse complement strand
TAGAAAAAGCAAAAGATTTTAAAGGAACTACTAAAAGATTAATCGAATACATAGGTCAGTATCGTTTGGTTATGTTAGCTGTAATAATAGTGACTATTTTGGTTACTTTATTATCTGTAGCTACTCCTAATTATTCGCGTTTTATTATTAACGATTTACAACAAATGATTAATAGAACTATTAGTGAAGATCAAGGAATTGCTAATATAATCAAATATTTTACAATTATTATTGTACTTTTAGTTATTAGGGTTGTTATGGAATTAATATTGCATTTAGCAGGTAATAAAGTATCAATCTTTATTGGACGAAAAATGCGTAATGATTTACGTGAAAAGATGGAAAAAATGCCTATTAAGTATTTTGATTCTCGTTCTACAGGAGATATATTGTCTGTTTTCTCTAATGATGTTGATGTTGTTACAAATTCAATCCAACAAAGTCTTATTAATATAATTTCTTCGTTTTTTGCAATAGTTGGTATATTATTTATGATGTTTCTAATATCTTGGAAATTAACTATAATAGCTTTATTAATCTTACCTTTATTTATTTTAGCAACATCGACTATTGCTAAAAAATCTCAAGTTAAGTTTATATCCCAACAAAAGCGTTTAGGGGAAATGAATGGTCATATAGAAGAAATTTTTTCAGCAAGTAAAATTGTTAAACTTTTTGGTAAAGAAGATGATTCTTTTTATGATTTCCAGATTATCAATGAAGAATTAGCGAAAGATATGCGAGGAGCACAATTTTTAAGCGGGTTAATTAGACCGATAATGGAGTTTATTTCTAATATTGGATATGTAGCAGTAGTTATCGTTGGCGGTATATTAGCAGGTGCTACAAACCCATTATTAGTCGGTGATATTACAATATTCATTACTTATCAAAAGAATTTTGTTAACCCTATTTTAAACATCGCCAATGTAATTAATCAGTTACAATCAACGATTGCTGGTGCTGAAAGAATATTTGAAGTATTAGATGAAGCGGAAGAAAATCAAGAATTTTTAAAGAATGAAGTTAATCAGTTGGATTTTAAAGGGCATGTTGAGTTTAAAAATATTGATTTCTCATATGACGAATCCCAAGAATTGATAAGGGATTTAAATCTCGAAGTTTTTCCTGGAAAACAAATTGCTATTGTTGGGCCTACTGGGGCTGGTAAGACTACTTTAGTTAATTTATTAATGCGTTTTTATGAAGTTTCAAAAGGAGATATTTATGTTGATGGCGTTAAGTCGACTGATTATCCTAGAGCGATTCTAAGAAAACAATTCGGAATGGTTTTACAAGACACATGGCTTTTTTCTGGAACTATCAAAGAGAATGTTGCTTATGGTAAACCCGATGCAACAGATGAAGAGATTATTGAAGCTTGTAAACAAGCTCACGTCCATCATTATATAGAGACTTTGCCTAATGGATATGAGACGGTTTTAAAAGAAGATGCTGATAATATATCAAAAGGACAAAAGCAGTTATTAACAATTGCTAGAGCGATTTTGTTTGATCCTAAGATTCTTATTTTGGATGAAGCTACTTCAAGCGTTGATACTAGAACTGAGAGTTATATTCAAAATGCGATGAATTTTATGATGGAAGGTAAAACAAGTTTTGTCATTGCTCATAGATTATCGACAATTAAAAATGCTAATTTAATTTTGGTTATGAATCATGGAAAGATTGTTGAACAAGGTGATCATAAGGAATTGTTAGAGAAGAAAGGTGTTTATGCTGATTTATATAATTCTCAATTTTTAAATCAGGCAACTTAAAAAGAGGATTTTCCTCTTTTTTCTTTTCTAAAGTTAGTAAAGAAGGTATAATATTTAATATAAGAAAAAGGAGTTTTATTGATGAAGATTGGATTTATTAGTTTAGGGTGTGCAAAAAACTTGGTTGATTCAGAGATGATTATTTCTATTTTAGCGAATGCTGGATGTGAAATAGTTCAAGAACCTGAAGATGCTGATGCGATTTTTATTAACACTTGCGGTTTTATTGAACCTGCAAAAAAAGAGAGTTTAGAAACTATTCTTGAAATGCGTGAATATGGGAAGAAATTAATAGTTGTTGGTTGCTATGCAGAAAGATATAGAGAACAACTTATTAAAGAAATGCCATTTATAGATAAAGTTATTACTTTAGCAGATTATCCTAGAATACATTTGATTTTAAATGATATTTTTACAAGTGAGGGACTTAAGTTTTTACCATTGAAGTATGAAAATAGATTGTTAGCTACTTCAATATATAGTCCTTATGTAAAAATAGCTGAAGGTTGTAATAACCATTGTACATATTGTGCTATTCCTTTAATTAGAGGTAAGTTTAGGTCTAGACCTTTAGAAAGCATAATAGAAGAATGTAAAATGCTAGTGATGAATGGAGCCAAAGAGCTTAATTTAATATCACAAGACACAACAAGATATGGGTCAGATTTGTCAACTGATGGTGAAAGTTTATTGCCAGAGTTATTAAGAAAATTATCTAATATTAAGGATCTAAAATTGATTAGAATTCTTTATCTTTATCCAGATGAAATCACAGATGAGTTATTAGAAGAAATGCAAAATAATCCTTTAGTAGCGAGATATTTTGATGTTCCGATCCAACATATATCTACTTCGGTTCTAAAAGCTATGAATAGAAGAGGCGATGAGTATTTTATTAGAGGTTTATTTAGTAAGATTAAAAATATGATGCCAGATGCAATTCTTAGGACAACGTATATTGTTGGTTTTCCTAAAGAAACTGAAGAAGATTTTGATAAGTTATATAATTTTACTTCAGATATGGAGTTTGATCGCTTAGGTGTATTTGCTTACTCTAAAGAAGAAGATACACCGGCTTATAATTATGATGATTCTATAAGTGAAGAAACTAAACAAGAACGTTTAGAGAAAATTATGAAATTACAAAAGGGTATTAGCAGAAAGAAAAACAAAGCTGAAAAAGGTAAGATACACCATACTTTAATTGAGAATTATGATCCTGAAACCAAATTTTATTATGGTAGATCTTATGCTTTCGCACCGGATGATATTGATGGAATGATTGTTTTTCAGTCTAGTAAGAAATTGAACATAGGGGATTTTGTTGATGTTCTAATCACTTCCAGTTATGGTTATGATTTAATAGGAGATTTTGTTGAGGTGGAATAATGTTTATTATAAATCTAGTTAAAGGTTTTATAATTGGTATAGCTTTTGTGATACCTGGAGTTAGTGGTGGAACATTAGCTGTTTATTTGGGCGTCTATCAAAAGTTAATTGACTCTATTGGAAATATAATAAAAGATTTTAAAAATAGTTTTAAGTTTTTGTTGCCGATATTTTTAGGGATTGGTATTTCAATTGTTTTAATAGCTAAATTAGTGGAGATTCTTCTTAATTGGAACTCTTTTATTGTTTTGTTCTTTTTTATAGGATTGATAGCTGGTGGAGTTAGATTTATTTACGAGAAAGCAAAAGTTGCTAAATTTTCAATAAGCATTCTATTGTCTGGATTACTAGCTTTTGCGTTATTGGTTAGTATTGTCTTGCTTGAAAAAAGTAGTACAGGTTCAGTAATTACAAGCTTTGATTTTAGTTTTGGAACTTATTTATTGATATTTGGGTTGGGAATAATCACTTCTATTACAATGATTGTTCCAGGTATTTCAGGATCGGCAGTATTACTAGTTTTAGGGTATTATACTGCGATTGTTTCTAATGTTGTTGGAAATATAACTGATTTGCAAGCTTTCTCTTATAATATTCAAGTATTAATACCTTTTGCATTTGGAGCTTTAGTTGGAGTTATTGTTTTTTCTAAGATTATTGGTTTCTTTTTAGAAAAGTATCCTAAGCAAACTTATTTTGCTATTCTTGGATTCATTGTTTCTAGTATTCTTGGTATATTTTTAGAAATTAAAGATCATAATACTGCAGAAACTTTTTCAGATCAAACTTCAATATTTGATGATATTTTAGTTTTTATAGGGGATAATATATGGACAGTTGTTGGTGGCTTGATTGCTTTATTGGCTGGATTTATAGTTTCAAAATATATGACTAAATTTGAAGAGAAAAATAAAGATAATGAATCTTAAAGAGTATGTTATTCATAAGAGAAGACATTTCCATGAATATCCTGAAACTGGTTTTGAATGTGTTAATACAAGCGAGTATATCAAAAAGGAATTAGTTTTATTAGGTGTTGATAGTATTGAAATAGTAGGCAAGCATTCTATTGTAGCTACTATAAAAAACGGTGAGGGTAAAGTAATTGGTTTAAGAGCTGACTTTGATGCCCTTAATATAACTGAGGAAACTGGCCTTAGTTTTTCTTCGAAAAACCAGGGTGTTATGCATGCTTGCGGTCATGATGCTCATACCGCTATGTTATTAGGGGCTTGTAAGTATTTAATTGAAAATAAAGGTTTATGGCATGGGGAAGTTAAGTTTATTTTTCAAGAAGCCGAAGAAGGCCCAGATCCTGGTGGGGCTTATTATATAGTTAAGTCAGGGGTTTTGGATGATGTTGAAGAATTTTTCGCTTTACATGTAAGTCCGGGATTTTCTACTGGAGAACTAGCGATTAATTACGGTGATGCTTTAGCAGCCGCAGATATTATGAATTTACAGTTTAATGGCTTAGGTTGTCACGCTGCTTATCCACATTTGGGAGTTGATCCTATTGTTATGCAAGCGGATTTCATTACAAAGATTCAAAGTATTGTTTCAAGGCGTATTAATCCATTTTCTAAGGCGGTAGTAACAATTGGAGAGGTAAAATCCGGAACTACATTTAAT
>JAQUZK010000124.1 GCA_028691335.1 Candidatus Izemoplasmatales bacterium | reverse complement strand
CTATTTTTTCTCATAATATCTACTGCTTCTCTAGCGTTAGTATCTTCACATAAATATATTACTTCTATCTTGGGTTTCATGAATGCTAAAATGTTCATAATTATTACCTCCGATTAATATAACTAAATATATAAATCTCTTTAGCTATCACTTATATTTTACCATATTTTTGAAAATAAAAGAAAGGTTATAATTAAAACGCTAGATAAAGATTAATTTTTATGATAAAACACTATTTATCATAAAAATATTTTGTTATACCATAACCACCTAAAAGTACAAAAGCAAAGAACAACATTTCTAATCTCTCAAATACGTAATCTGAGACTAAATCTGTTAAAAACATAAATAACCCTAATAAAAACAATATAACTGATATAATTAAAAGATTTTGCTTAGCTTTCATATAAACTTTCCTCCTTGTTGTTATTAAATAAACTAGAAATTTAAGATGAATCCTGGATAAATTAATAATAACTTATTTTTTAAAATATTCTTCATTATATCATATGCAATAATACCAGTACAATGACCTGTATAAAACATTTCTACATTCAAGTTAAATAACTCTTTTGAAATCTCTTCTATATTTTCTTTTGTTTCTTCATATTTTTTATTTTTTGAACTTAAATGAAAACCACCTAATACAATATCAATTCTTCTTTGTTTTAATATTAACTCTGCTTGATCAATAATGTTTATAATCCCCTTATGAGCACAGCCAGCTATCAGTATTACTTTATTTTCCGTAAGGATAATCAAGTTTTGTTCATGTTCAAAGTCATCAAGTTTCATTTCATTGTTAACTTTTTTAAATAAACTTTGATTGCTTTTAGGAAAGAACCTATTATTCGAGATTTTATTAAAGAGAATAAGCTCTTCATCTATTTTATAGTCTTCATCTAACAAAACAAATCTTGATTCATCTAAGTCCTTATTTAGGCCTATATAAGTATATTCATTTTCTTTCCGCATAGAATAGTAATCTTTAAAAGCAGTTCTTTGAATATATATTTTTGCTTTTTTGTTAATTCTTAAAAAATCAGTTAAACCTCCCCCATGATCATAATGACCATGAGATATTATAACTGTATCGACTAAAGATAAATCTAAACCAAGTTTAATAGCGTTCCTTAAAAATAGGTCAGTTTGTCCGACATCAAATAGGACCTTATGTTGACTAGTTTCAATATAAAAACTTACTCCATGTTCTGATTCTAAATTGTTCTTACCTTGAGAATCCTCTACCAAGGTTATAATTGTCATTTTTTATCATCTCTTTTCACTATTATAATAACACTTTTTAAAGAGTTATTACTATATTTCTAAAAAGATTTCTAGTAATTTATTTCATATTTGTTTAAGTATTTAAATAAATCTTTACGTAATAACGTATAAAACTATTCCTTATAGCATTGATAATAAAAATAATCTAGTATACAATCAAAAATAACTAGAGTCATTCCTGTTCTAATGATTAAATTTAATTTAATATATAAAAACTCTCGGTAGAACATTACTAATTTTTTTGTTTTTTAAAAATTGAAAAGGAGAAAATTTTATGAAAAAAATTTAGGATTTATTCTTCTTAGTTTAGCATCATTATTAATGTTAAGCGGCTGTGATATTTCTAAAGGTTCTACCACTCTATTATCTGATGATTCTAATACAACACAAATATTATCAAGAACAATCATCTTCGAGGAGAACGGTGGAACAAATGTCGATGATATAACTATATTTGTTGATAACGAAATTCAGATTCCAGAAAACCCGACTAAAACAGGTTATACTTTTGCTGGTTGGTATAGTGATTTAGAATTATCTTCTGTTTTTAATTTCGACTCACTTCCTGATGAAGATATTACTCTTTATGCAAAATGGCTCGTTAATAGTTATACAGTAACTTTTGAAACTAATGGCGGAAGTATCATTAATCTAATTACTCAAGATTATGACACTGACTTAATTGAACCGGCAGAGCCAACCAAAATTGGGTGTATTTTTGATGGTTGGTATAGCGATTCAAATTTGATTACATCTTACCATTTTACTACAGTTCCTGCGGAAAATATTACGGTTTACGCAAAGTGGATATTAGCAGTTGCGGATGATGTAAGTGATTATTCTTTTTATCTTTTAGAAGATGACACCTATCAAATCTCAAGATATAATGGGTCTAATAGTAAAGTGGTTATCCCATCGTTTTATTTAGGTAAGCCAGTCACTGTTATAGGGTATAATGCTTTTTATGGTAACGAAACTATTACTAATATTTATTTTCAAAAAGATAGTCAATTAACTAGAATTGATACTCAAGCTTTCCAAAAATGTAAAAATCTATCTACGATAACAATTCCGCCGACTGTTACAAGTATAGGTGCAAATGTTTTTGGATCTTGCTGGAATTTAAGGAGTGTAACATTTCCTAGTAGCATACTCTATATTGACCAATACATTTTTCAAGATTGCTTAAGTCTAGAGAGTATTTCTGTCGAAGGCGATAATCAATTCTACATTTCGGAGAATGGCGTTCTTTTTGATAAACAAAAAACATTATTAATTTCCTATCCGGCTAAAAAAAATGATACTACTTTTCAATTACCATCTAGTATAGTTGAAATTAGTGGGTATGCATTTAACAATAATCATTTTATAACAGAAATAATATTTGACACTAACTCTCAACTACTAACTATTGACGTAGGTGCGTTCTTAAATTGCTCTAATTTACAAGATATAATATTCCCAGATACTCTAACATCCATAGGACAGTCTTCTTTTGCAGGCTGTAGTAGTCTAGAAGTGATTACCATTACCGAAAATATATCGGCAATTTATGGTAACCCATTCCCAGATTGTTCTAGTTTGACTAGTATAAATGTTGATGAAGATAATCAGAATTTCACCGCGATAAATAAAGTTTTATTTGATAAACAAGTTACAAATTTAATTGGATACCCTGGTGGACTAACGTCAACAAGTTATGAAGTACCTTCAACTGTAACATCAATAGGTATTATGGCATTTGCAAAATGCGTTAATCTTAAAAATATATCTATACCAAACAGTGTTACGACTATTGGTGGATCAGCTTTTTACGGTTGTACAAATTTGACTACAATTATTATTTCAGTAAATGTTGAAGTAATGGGATACTGGGTTTTTGATGACTGTGCTGCATTAACTATTTATACTGAACATTTAGCCAAACCAAATGGTTGGAGTGATGTTTGGAACCCTGATAATCTTCCTGTAAATTGGGGATATGACTCAAGTGATTAATTTTTTTATAACTTAATTTTATAAGTAAACGATTATTTCAAAGTAATTAAATAATTAATTATCAAACAAAAAAGCCCTAAAAAGGGCTTGTTTACGTTTTCTAGTGGTGGTTCGGGCCAGAATTGAACTGGCGACACATGGATTTTCAGTAGTTTACTCATTATTTAAACCATATTTGAAGAACCCCTGCACGTCAAGCAGGATTCCTAAAAGTAATAATAAGCCCATATTTAGACGTTTTAAGAGTATAAATAATTGTTTTGAACCCTATTATGAGCCCCTTCATAAAACCACAAAAATAACAATATAAACTTTTAAATAGTTCTAATTCTTATATTTTATATTATCTTTCAACTCTTTGACATCATCTTTTAGAGATTGAACGTTAAATGAAAGATTTAATGCCATCATAGTAATCAGGTGCATAAGTGCAATTAATAAACAACCTAAAAGAAAATACAATATATTTTCCATTGTGTTAGCAACAATAAGAGACGCAATAAAAAGCAATAGCTCTAAGGATATATTTGAGTATAGAACAATGTTAAGCCAAAGAATATTTGATGGATCCAAAATAAAACTTTTTTTTCTATTTCCATAATAATCTTCATTTTTGTTAGATTGGTTATAATTTTCTATTTGTTTTTTATCTATATTGATGGCGCCTGAATACGAATTAGATGAGTTCGGCCCTTTTGATGTCTTATTAAAGTAGTTATTCTCTTTATAATTGTCTATAGATGCTTTTGGGTTATTAAAATTATACAGTTTTCTTTCAATTTGCTCAGCCAAATCCCATTCTCCTATATATTTATATGCTTGAGATAGTGTTTTAAAAGCTGGCAAATATTCTTATGATACAAGGACTTTTAATATTTCTATAGATTCATCATATTTTTTTTCTTGAAATAACTGTATGGCCTCCTCATAAAGCTTCTCTAGGTTATTATCCATAATCAATACCTTCCTTTTTACATTGTCAAATCAAACTTATATAAAAATTATATCTTATGTTCATTATTTTAACAACGCCCTATCAAAACTTCAACTTACAAATAAATTATCACATTCCGTAATGGAATGTGATAAATTCTTTCTTATGGGCTAAAAATAGGCCACTAATTTTTTTTGTTAGGCAAAACACCCCTAAATATACCCCTAGAAATAAATGAAATCCTGTAAATTAATTCTTTTTATATAACTTCCATACTTTCTCATCGGCCTTAAAAATTTCTCTTACACCTAAAGATTTAATTGAGCCATCTTCATTTACTTTGTAAAGTTCACCAGCACAATAATTCAAAAAATCAAGTTGTTCTTTTGGAGATACGTTAATTTTAACCAAATAAGTATTACTCTCATTTATAACAATCAATTCGTGTTCATCATTCATATTCCATAATTTTTCTAAAGTATAATATTCTGTGATTGTGCTTCTTATAAATTTTTCTTTTTTATTGTCTTTATTCGTTTCTACTATGACATCATTGACTCTTTTTACATCTTTAATTTTATCCAGTTCCTCAATTGATGTAATTTTTAGCTTGCCAC
>JAQUZK010000123.1 GCA_028691335.1 Candidatus Izemoplasmatales bacterium | reverse complement strand
CATCATGTAGACATGCTAATTGGTGTGTCAGCCAAGAAATAGAATATGTTTTTCCACTACCTGGACTATCCATAATCAAATAGTTTTGTCCACTAATTCCTTTAGATTTTATGTCTGATAAAATAAGGCTGATTTCATTTAACTGATGATAGCGAGGGAAAATTATATTATCCGATTTCTTTTTGTTTCCGTTTATATCTTTTGTAGTAATTACCTCGTTGATTAAATACTTCTCTATCCATTCCAAAATGTTCTCTTTAGTAAGAACTTCTTTCCACATGTATGATGTTTTAAAATCATCCTCAACATCTGGATTACCTTTATGCATACCAATGCCTTTATTATAAGGCATAAATCTTGTTTCATCTTTCTTTAATTTGGTTGTAAATTCTACCTCTTCAGTATCCATTGCAAAATATACTAGACATCCTTGTTTATATTTAAAAATTAATTCTTTAGGATCTCTATCTTTGCGATATTGCTTTTTAGCATCAATGATGCTTTGTCCAGCAGCATTGGACTTTAACTCTATCCAAATTAAAGGTAGCCCATTAACGAAGATTGTTAAGTCACCTCTACCACCTTTACCATTTCCAACTTCATTGTTATAAACTAATTCTTCTGTTACACTGACTATGTTGTTTTTATATTTCAAAACTTCTTCAGGGTTATATTCGTTATGTGGTTTAGCAATAAACATCTTAAAATGTGCCCCATTAAACTTAACTGGTTCTCTAAAAATTCTTAATAATCCATATGATGCTATTTGATCTCGAAGGTATTTAATAAACTTGCTTCTAAAATCTGCTTTTCCACTTACTTTATTGTATTCCTTAGGTTGCGTAATCTGCAAAAAATTGAAAAGCTTATCTTCATCAATAGCATAATTAATATTATAGTCTTTATTATAACCCTCTACAATCTCGCCATTTTCCAAAAGTTTTGTTTTAAATACTCTTTGAAAACCTTGTTTTTCAAGCAGATCCATCATATCTGATAAGCTCATTATAATACCTCCTTTTCTCCTGAAACATATTCATAAATTAATGATTTTTTCAAATTCTCTAATTCATCAATTTTTTTATTTTTTATTTTTATTAAATAATCATATTTTGCTATTAACCTATCCAGAGTATCTGCAATATTTTTTTGTTCCTCAATGGTAGGAACAACAACCTCAACATTTGATAAAATTCTTTGAGTAATACTATAGACTTTTACTCCTTCGACTCTCGCTTTAATTTGATGTGCCCACATAGAACTTCTAAATTGATACATAAAAAATCTGCTATCAATATTTGATCTAGGTTTTGCTAATAAAGAATGATACCCAGCTAAACAAATATCATCTGTAGAATGCATAGAAAAATCAGTGCTACCTTTTATATCTTCACTAGTATCAACAAATATAAAATCACCTTTTTTTATAATGCATTTTTTAAACTGTAAGTATGTTTCTGGAACTTTTGGTAAGTCATTAATATTATTACTGAAATTATACAAAAATTTTTGATTATGCGTTTGACCATATGATATAACTGGTATACCTTCTAAGGTAAGATCAGACTTAGTAATATCTAAACCCTTTGATATTGTAAATAGGTACTTAAATTTCTTAATTTCCCAACTTTTATTAATTTTACCTAACCAATCCTTGTTTACATATAAGCAGTCTTCTCTCAGATGTTTATGATATATTTCTTCATTAATAAGAGAATCGATTATAGCTGTGATTTCAGTAATCTGATTTTTTAGACACAATATTAATTTATCAATTTGACCAATTCTAAAATCTAAAAAATCAGCAATATTTTTTTGCTTATTAACATCTGTTTCATAAGTTATTTTAATGTTTCTTAGCCTTTTATCACTAATTGATACTTGTGTTGTTCCCTCGCTATAAGCATTCTTATACCCATTGAATTCATCCGATTTTATTACATAATATAAAAACTTAGGATATATTCTTTTTGAAGAAACATCAAAAAAACCAGTTGAATAAATGTTCTTCACCAAATCTTCATCAATTAAAAAAGTTTTATCTGTGTTAGCCATTTTAGCAAATATTACATCATTTATTTTTGGTTGTACATTTGCTCTTGAGGGGCGCGAATAATAACCTACAACCTCACCACTTTCCATATCATCAGAATCACCAGTGGATACATATATTCTTTTTCCGTCAAATTTATTTATAGGACGTGAATTGATGGTTAAGTCAAGACAAATTCTTCTAGTTTCCACCATATAATTCACCTTCTATTTCCTTTTCCTCTTGTTCTAATTTTTTTAATCTTTCAAGAATAATATCACTTTTTTCAGGTGCTGAATAAGAATAAAAATATTTATTAAAGTTAATTTCGCATCCTACACTAATATTATCAACATTAGTTTCAAGCCAAGCGTCAGAAATAAAAGGTTTAACCTCTTCAGCAAAATAGTCTTCATTATTTTGCTTAAATGGTATGTATTCCATGTATTTTAGTTCTGGATCTGACTCTAAGTTGCCTTTACGATCATAATACTTATCACCTTTATCATCATCCTCTGATAATGCTAGTATAATAGCTTTTAACAGCGTTTTCTTATCTTGTAATTCAGGTAATAAAGACAATACATGTTTAGAGAACTCATCTCTGTTTTTGTAAATTTTTTCATCAACATTAGCAGATAAAACAGAGATTATTCTTTCTTGGAGTTTCTTACCATCTAACATTTTCTTTATTTTTTCTATTTGAGCTGCTGTTTTACTTGATAAATCCTCTAAATCATTGTAAGTATTTTCATCAAATAGTTTTTTATAAGCAGGTGCTGAATATATATTTTCTAATAGTTCTGATGAAATTCTAAATGTTCTTTGGAATGGTTGGTAACATGGGACTTCTTTATAATAAAAATCTTTCTTATCTAATATACGAACATATTTACTATTTTCTGGTTTATCAAATTCCGTGTATAATCTTACTATTTCTTCAATATGCTCATTTGTTAATTCATTTCTCTTAAACCCCAACCCTCTAGTAAGGCGTTTTGAAAAACTAGATGCATTTATTAGTTGAATTTTACCTTTTCTCTTATCGCTTTTCTTCATATTAAAAATAAAAGCATAGATAGAAATACCAGTATTATAAAATAACTCTGGACAAAATTGAATTATCGCTTCAACATAATCATGCTCAAGTAACCATTTACGAATATTTGATTCGCCACTCTTTGCTCCACCACTAAACAACGGGGATGCATTACAAATGACAGCGGCTCTTCCGTAGTTTTTATTTCTATTATCGTTTACAAGTTTATTGATAATTAGCTGCCAGAACAACATTTGCATATCCCCAACTTGTGGTAAACCTGCAATATACTTTCCCCCTGCTTTTGTATTTTCTGCTATTATCTTCTTATATTGTTCTTCACCAATTTTATCTTTAGACCATGGTTGTCCGAATGGAGGATTCATTAGAATCAATCTCATTTGTTGATTTGAGTGTGCATCTTCCGTTAAAGAATTTTCAACTAACTTTATATTTTCGGGATTTTGCCCTCTAATTATTGTCTCTGCTAATGCAATAGATGAATACCATGGATTGTTATCTTGTCCAAATAATTCTACTTCTGCTGTCTCATTCATTGCTTTAATTTCATCTAAACCTTCGTATAGCATACCACCTGTGCCACAAGCATAGTCTGCTAGAGTGACAATTTTACCAGGCACTTTTAAATCTTCACAACCTTCTGCAAGCAATAAACGAGTTAAACATTTAATTACTTCTCTAGGTGTAAAATGATCACCAGCACTAGCATTTTCAGAATATGTCCTAATGATTTCTTCCATTATATAACCCATTTGCATACTAGATACTTTTTCTAAACTTAAATCTGTATTTGCAAATCTTTTTAGGACTTGTACTAGTTTTTTTCTTTCAGCTAATAAATCAACATATTTAAAAAAGTCCAGGTTATTAAATATACTTACTCCTAATGGATTAAATGAATTTAAATAATGAACAAAATTTTCATGTGCTTTTCCAGGATCTGCAATAATTTTTTCTAATGTTAAATTACTTTTATTGTAAATTGGATATCCACTTTTCTTCTTAAGACGTATTTCGTTATCCCTACCAGCTGCAATTTCTGCACATACATCATCTCTAGTTGCCTCAAGCATACATTCAAATCTACGGCAAATTGTCATAGGAATAATAATTTTCTGATATTCATCTTCTTTAAAAGGTCCCCTTAAAATATTAGCGATATCCAATATTAATTTTACTTGTTCCTGAACGTTCATCTTTTCGTCAGCCATCTTTATTTCTCCTCCAAATTGATATTATTTTCTTTACATAGTTCAATAATTCTTCTCTTTACTTTTATCGTTGGTTCATGCTTTCCAGTTTCCCATCTGTTGATCGAAGAAAAAGAAACCTTGAGTAAATTCGCCAATTCTTGTTGAGATAAAATTAGTTTTATTCTTAGTTCTTTTACTAATCTTTGGTAATTCATAATTACCTCCATGTTCACTTTAAATATCTATTCAATATTATAGCACTTTTTTAGCAAATTGTCTATTTTATATGAAGTATTTACTATATTCTCATTCATTTTTCTCAAATCGTTAAAAGGTAACCTAATCGTTAAATTGTAGGGTAATCGTTAAAATGTTGATTTCAAAAATATAAAAAGACCAGCAAATAGTCTAAAATCTAACTACTACTGATCTCATAAAAACTGGCGGAAAGGAAAAATTTCCATATCCGCCTACAAATAATTAATGTTTGATATAGTATCAAAACTTGTAATTCAATATGGTGGAGAGAAGGAGATTTAAACTGACTTGCTGTACACGCTATAATCTAAAGATAGCGTGT
>JAQUZK010000122.1 GCA_028691335.1 Candidatus Izemoplasmatales bacterium | reverse complement strand
CTTCTTTGTTATTAATATAATATATCAAAGCAGGAACGCCATCTATTTTGTTAGCTTTTGCTTTAGCTCTTTCGATATCAATATCATGAATAATCAAGTCGACATCGATAAGTTCTTTCTTCAAATTACTTAACCTTCTTTTTAAAGCTCTGCATTTGCCACAATATCTAGCAGAATATAATTCTAGTTTTTTCATATTATTCCTCATTTGAATTGATAGACTGTAACACCCATTCCACCTTCGCCTTCATTCCCTCTTCTATAAGTCTTGACATGTGGATTTGATTTTGCGTATGCTTCAACGCCCTTTTTTAAAGCACCAGTACCAATACCGTGGACAATATACGCGAATTCGAGATTATTTAAAAGACAATCATCTACGAATTTATCTAATTCTAACATTGCTTCTTCATATCTTTTTCCATGTAAGTCCAACTCAACTTTAACGTCTCTAATTGGTGATACTGGTGATTTAACTCTTGTCTCAATTTCTTCATTCACACCACTTTTTACAAACTCTATTTCACTTTTCTTTACATTTAGGGTAAGAGCCCCCATTACAACTTCATATTGTTCATTCTTCAACTCTTTATTAACTAATGCATTTCTTTGATATGATAAGACTTTAACTGTATCTCCAACTTTAATACCTTTGTCACTAGTTTTATGATATTTAACTTTTTGATAAAAAGTATCTTTGACATCTTTTTTTAGTCTAGCTAATTCATGTTCTTTAAAACTAGAAGAATTCTTTAATTCGTTTAACTCTTCAATCAACTCTTGAGCTCTTTTTAAATAAGACTCTTGTTTTTGTTTTTGAATAGTTTCATACTCTTCTAGGACTTTATTCTGTCTTACCAATTCTTCTTTTAGTAGTTTTTTGTAATTATCTTTTTCTTGCTCAAGTAGTTTAATCTTTTCTCTGTAGTTACTTAATTCATTATCTAATTCTATACTTTGTTTTTCTATTTTTTGAATTAGTTTTGATGTATCAGTATCAAAAGATAAAGAAACGTTTTCAGCATCCTTACAAATCTTTTCGTTTAAACCGAGTCTTCTAGCTATTTGAATTGCATTAGAAGTTCCTGGTATTCCTATTTTTAATCTATAGGTAGGTTTTAATGTTTCAATATCAAACTCTACAGAAGCATTAACAGTGTTCTCTAAATCGTATGCATAGGTTTTAAGCTCAGGATAATGTGTTGTAATCATTGAGTAAATCTTTCTGTTTCTAAGATTATCGATGATTGCCATTGCCAGTGAAGCTCCTTCTTTCGGATCGGTCCCTGAACCGATTTCATCAAGTAAAACTAAAGAGTTATCAGCTGCTTTATCGATTATTTTTATGATATTAGATATATGAGAGGAAAATGTTGATAGTGATTGTTCAATTGATTGTTCATCCCCAATATCTGCGAAAATATTTGAAAAAATCATAGTTTCGCTATTTTCATTAACGGGTATTAACATACCAGATTGAACCATTATAGATAGTAATCCTAATGTTTTCAAGGCAACTGTCTTACCACCGGTATTTGGACCGGTTATAATGATATGATGATAATCATGAAAAATAATATTATTTCCAACAACTACATCTTTTGAAATTAATGGATGCTTTGCATTAAGTAAACTTATTTTATTTTTTGTTATAATTGGCCTTGTAAAATCATTTTGTAAAGCATATTTAGCTTTTCCAAAAACAATATCTAAATATGTGAATATCTCTAAATTGTTTTTTAATTCTTCGCTGTATTCAGAAACTTTAAGAGTTAACTCTCTAAGTATATTCTCGATTTCTTGAGATTCTTGTACATAGTATCTTGATAAATCATTGTTCATTTCTACACAACTAATAGGCTCGATGAAAACTGTTTCTCCACTAGCGGATTGGTCATGAATAAGGCCTTTAACAGAATTTTTAAATTCTTGTTTTACTGGTAGTACTAATCGGTTATTTCTTATTGTAATCAAAGAATCTATCAATTTACTTTGTTCAGACTTTAGCATTGACTGCATTTTTGACTCTATACGATCTTCAGTGGTTTTAATCTTTCTTCTAATTTCAGCTAACTTATGGCTAGCAGTATCATATATTTCGCCTTTCTTATCAATGACTTTGTCAATGGCGTTTTTTAAATCTGGTAAGCTCACAATACGATTATAATAATCGCTAAGATGAGTAAAATCAAGATTTAAACTAATCACTTTTTTTACATAAACAATTGTTCTAGCTATCGCTTCTTGATGTGATACTATTTTTAATAATTCATCAACTGTAAGAACAGAATAGATTTCTGCTTTCTTTACAATTTCTCTAACATCAAGAACCCCAGTTAGGGGTGTTTGATCATATCTTTCAATTAAATTTTTAGCTTCATCAGTTTCTTGTAAAAGTCTAGTTATTTCTATAGAATCAACTAGGGGAGTTATTTCTAAGACTCTTTCTTTTCCTAAATCTGTATGAATATAATTTTTTAGAATTTTTAAAATTTTGTCAAATTCTAATTTTTTTAGTTCTGCGTACATATTATTATTCTCCGTTGTTTCTATTTTATCATAAATTGTGATAAAATAGAATGAGGAGTTGAGACTATGAATTATGTTTTTACAATTAATGAAAAATACTTAGAAAAATTAGAAAATTACTATCATAAGATTAGAGTAAATACTACTAATCCAACTCAAAAGTATTTGTTTAAGACAGATGAGTTTACTATAACAGTCTATAATTCTTTAAAAGTTATGTTTCAAGGCGACAAAGCACTTAATGAATATAATATGTGGGCAAATATTTTAGGCCTAGAAGTTGAAGAAGAATCCGAAAAGATATTTAGTTATGATAACCAGTATCAAAGTTATAGTGTTATTGGTTCTGATGAAGTGGGAACCGGTGATTTTTTTGGTCCTGTAGTTGTTGCGGCAGCGTACGTTACGCCTCATGATTATCTGTTTTTAGAAGAGTTAAATATAAAAGATTCTAAAAAAATAAATGATAAACAAATTAGGTTTCTAGGAGAAAAATTAATAAACAGAATTTCTCATCATGTTCTTGTTACATCGAACGAAAAATACAATGAACTTATTGATAAAGGCTTTAACTTAAATAAAATTAAAGCATATCTTCATAACCATGCTTTAAAGAAAATGATTAACAAGCATCCTAAATACCAGAAAATAATTGTTGATAAGTTTTGTTCTGAAGAGAATTACTATTCATATTTACAAACTGAAGAAAGTGTTAAAAATATCGATTTTTTAATTCAAGCAGAGTCTGTTCATATGTCTGTAGCTGTAGCTGCGATTATCGCTAGATATAGATTTTTACAAGAGTTTGATATCATGAGCGAGAAACTATCAATTATCGTACCTAAAGGCGCTGGACCTGCGGTTGATGCAATAGCTCAAGTTATTAAACTAAAATATGGTATTGAGATTTTCAAAAAAATCGCGAAACTAAATTTTAAGAACTATCAAAAATTAAAGTAAAAAGGATTAAAACTTACAAAGTTTTAATCCTTTTATTTTCTACCAAGTCATGAAATTCTTTGGGTAAATCACATGAGAACTCTAGCCATTGTTTAGTTTTAGGATGAGTAAACCCTAAAACTTGAGCGTGTAAAAACTGACCAAAATCATTTACTTCAGCTTTGCCATAAACAAAATCATTTACTAACGGATGATTAATATATTGCATATGAACTCTAATTTGGTGAGTTCTTCCAGTTTCTAAAATACATTTTATTAAACTACTGTCAGAAAAAGTTTCAATAACCTCAAAATTAGTAACTGCAGCTTTACCATCAGATGTGACTGCCATTTTTAAACGATTCTTTTTATCTCTACCAATAGGAGCGTTAATCCGACCTCTTTTATTGTTAATTACACCTTCTACTAGTGCTATATATTCTCTTTTTGTCTTTTTCGTTTGAAGCTCTTTAGCAAGAATATCATGAGCTAAATTATTCTTCGCTACCATTAATAATCCAGAAGTATCTTTATCAATCCTGTGAACTATCCCTGGTCTCATATCCCCATTTATGTTAGAAAGAGATTTTATATGCCATAATAATCCGTTTACTAATGTATCTTGATAATGACCAGGAGCTGGATGAACAACCATTCCGGAAGGTTTGTTGATGACTAACACATCATCATCTTCATAAACAATATCTAAATTCATCTTAACTGGGACTACTGTTGTTTCTGATAAATCAACTTCGTTAATTTCAATAAGGTCATCAATTTTTACTTTATAACTCGCTTTAACAGGTTCTTGATTAATAGTTACTTGTTCTTCATCAATTAATTTCTTAATAGTAGAACGACTCAGACTTTCGATTCTATCAGTCAAAAAACGATCAATTCGATCTAGAGTATCGGTATCTTTTACAAGATATTCAAAAAATATATCATCCATTATTTACAACTCTTTTCTTTTCTAAAAAGAAAATATCAATGAAGAATAGTCCTATACCTACATTTAAGAAAGTATCAGCTAAATTAAATCGATATTCCCAGATACCAATAAAATCAATAAAATCAACAACAGCGTGATCAGTTTGAGCTATTCGGTCAATAGCATTACCAATACTACCAGAAATCAATAATATCATTGCTAATCTTAAGATAAACAATCTTTTATCTAAAAAATCTGTTTTGGCTAACATATAACCAAAAATACTTGAAGCAATTATCGCAAAAAGAACGAAAAGCCAGTAATAATCAGCTGCGAAACCTTCAGCCATTCCAAATACCCCACCGGTATTTCTTACGTGAGTGAAATAAAAGAAATCTGGAATAATTGTTATACTTTCTCCTACTTCTAAAATACTTGAAATCCAAATTTTACTTGCTTGATCCAACCCAATCAAAGCTAAGGCTATTATAA
>JAQUZK010000121.1 GCA_028691335.1 Candidatus Izemoplasmatales bacterium | reverse complement strand
GATACAAACTGACATTACTTAAACTAATTTCTGTTTAGGACCTTTTGTCCTATAAAAAAAGTATACACTAGATATAACAAAATGTTGATATCTAAATGTATACTAAAATCTTACATGATACAATTGTCAATCCTTTTTTTATGCTCTAATTAAGCCATTTCTTAATTTCAGGGAATCTAATGTTACCAATAATAGTAAAAAGAGTTAATTTTAAAATGTACAAATTTCTATATATATTTGCTTGACTTGTTTTCTTAGATATTATATAATAAAAGTAAACTAGCAGTTTATATATAGGGGTATACTATGAAAAGAGAAGAACGTAAAAATCAATATCAAGAAACCATTCTTTCATCAGCATATGCTTTATTACAATCCCGGGAATGGAAAAACATTAAGGCTGATGATATTGCAAGAGAAGCAGAAATCAGTAAAAAAACACTTTATTTCTATTTCTCGAGTTTAGATGAAATCTATCTAAAATTAATCAAACAAAGCTTTATGAAATTGAACCAAGCATTTGATATGGAAATTGATATGAATTTAGAGATTAAGGAATTACTAACTAAGTTAGCCTATGTCTATCTTCGTTTTTCATTTGATCATCCACTCGAAACAACCTTAATGATTCACTATAATCGTTTAACATATCAATCAGAATTTATAGATATTGTTAATGATATTGATGAAATTGCGAATAAATATGAAATTTTTAATTTATTTAAAGATAAGCATCTTGATGAAGAAATATATACTCGTCAAATAGCGCTCTTTTTATGGAGTTATATCATAGGATTTATCTATCTATTACAAAATAAAAATCAATGGATTACCGAATATTATGGCCAATCTTCGACTCAAACGATAAAATCTCATATAGCCATATTAAGAAAGGTAATGGATGATTTACTATGAAAAGGAGTGTTAAATTGATTTTTATTATCTTTATATCGGTACTTTTTATTTTCTTTTTAAGTGTTCCGCTATTCAGTGGTGATTTTTCAGAGAGAGAGTATTTACTAACGAATGATGTCTATGATACAGAATCCTCTTTAATGACAGAAACACAGTATAATTTAATAAAAGCAGGTATATCCTCCTCCAGCGGCCATAACATGCAACCATGGAAGGTGAGAATCTTAAATGAAACCTCATTTTCTCTTCATATCGATAAAGAAAAAGAATTAGCAGTCATTGATCCAGAGAATACTCAACTGCTGATGTCTCAAGGAACCTTTATTGCAAGTGTAATCCATGAGTCAGAGATATTGAATGTTCAAATTGCTGTTCTTTATCCTGAAGAAATTGATTTTAGTGAAGACTATCCTTTGGTTGCAACGTTTACAATATCTGGAACGATGAATCCAGAAAATGCCGACACCACATCGGGAGCTACAGTTAATCTTATTGATAATGCAATCAATGAAAATCAAGTCGACTTTTCAAATGAAGCATTACAATCTTTCTTATCAGAGTATATTGATATTCATTCAACTATCATTAATGAAGATTCAATTGTTGATTTTCAATCGTATTTACTAAATGGAACTGTAATAGAATCTCAGAATCAATCCGCGATGGAAGAAATGTTATCGGTTTTTCGCTTTTCAAGAAAAGAGAAAAACGAGTATCGTTATGGTTTGTCACTAAATACGATTAAACCACCATTTCAGTTTTATGCCGAAAGCTTTATTGGATGGACAACAACATGGGATTCTTTTGGTAAATCCTCTATAACACAATTTGAAAAACGTCTTGAACATGAGTTTACATACATAATTTTTTCTAAAGAAAATCCATCTTTCCAAGATTACATTGAAATGGGATTCTTAATGCAAATGCTGAGTTACAAATTTTCAAATGTATATCTCCGCCCAGCAGCTCAACTGATTGAACCATTAGAGGGAATGGAAGAGTTAAATCAAGAAGTAGTCATAGAGTATCATCTTACTGGGACAATGATGATGATTGTCGGATTACAAGAGTATCAAGATACATTTCATGAGTCTATTCGTCATCATATTCAGGATATTATTATTGAATAGAACATAATGTTTTATATATGTTTTATAAATTCTATATTTATCATGAATCCACTACCAAAAGTTGCACATTGTTATTATAGTAATATGCTGTAGAAGCCAGAGAAATTATCAAGGGTGCGTAAAATGTGAGAGGAGTGCACAATTGTATCAAAATAGGTCACAAAACCCAAAAAAAGCTGTAATAGCTTCCAAAAGTTGGAGATATGGTATAATAACCATACCACTCTGATAAAGGGAGCTTTTTTTATTTTATAAGATTAACAGTATAGCGAAAATGGGGATATGTAAAACTTTGCAAACTGTGATATTATAATTTAAATAATATCTTGTGACAGTAATAGATAGTATTTTTCAGCAACTTATAAGCCATCATGGGATGGCTTTTTCTAATGAATTATAAGAAAAGGTGTAATATAGTATTAAAAATGACAAGAAAAAGGTGTAGTATAGTATTGAAAATAGCAAGAAAAAGGTGTAATATAAGAAAAAGGAGGTAGAAAATGTTAAAGAGAAAAATTGATTATGTGCTTATGCAATGGAAGAATAGAGATAACAAGAAAGCATTATTAATTAAAGGCGCTAGGCAAGTCGGCAAAAGTACTAGTATACAAATATTTGGAAAGGCTAACTATAAATCCTTTATTGAACTAAATTTCGAAAAAAATCCAGAGTATAAAGAAATATTCGCTGAGTCTTTAGATGCAGATTCAATAATTATTAATATGTCAGCATTGGGTTTGGGACCTTTTATAGAAAAGGAAAGTCTTATTTTTTTTGATGAAATCCAATCTTGCCCAAAAGCTCGAACTGCAATCAAATTTTTAGTTCAAGATGGAAGATTTGATTATATTGAATCAGGATCTTTGTTAGGCATTAACCATAATGATGTAAGCAGCTATCCTGTTGGATTCGAAGAGCAACATTATATGCATCCTTTGGATTTTGAAGAATTTTTATGGGCTAAAAATGTGAATGAGGAAGTTATTAACCTATTAAAAAAGCATTTTGTAAATCAAAAATCTATACCAAGCGCAATTCATAAAGCTATGATGAGATATTTTAGAGAGTATGTTATTGTGGGAGGTATGCCTTCTGTTGTTAGTGCATTCATTAAAACTTCTAACATAAGTGAAGTTTTACGTGAGCAAAAAGATATTATTAATAGTTATCGAGAAGATGTCAAAAAATATTCTGGGAAAGAAAAGTTAAAAGTACAAGAAGTGTTTGACTCAATACCAGAACAATTAAACAAAAAAAATAAAAGATATTTTTTGTCAATGCTATCTAAAGAACCTAAAATGAGAACATACGAGGATTCTATAATGTGGTTAATAGATGCATCAATAGCGATTCCATCATTCAATATGTCATCAATAGAATTACCTCTGACACTAAATGAAAAAAGGAATCTTTTTAAAATATATATGTTCGATACAGGATTATTAACTTCGATGTCATATGAAGGAATACAGTTCGAAGTCTTAAATGGAGACATTGAAATAAATGAAGGTTCGATAATAGAAAATGCGTTAGCATCTGCGTTTTTTAAAAATGGTATTCAATTAAGATATTATGATCGAAAGAAGCCGACCAGTATGGAATTAGATTTTGTGTTACAAATTGGGAAACAAATTAGAATCATTGAATCAAAATCTGGTATTGACTTTTTTAAGCATCCTTCTCTTAGTAGAATAATAAAAGAAAAAGATGTTGAGAATCCAATTGTTTTTTGTATTAACAATATAAAAATGGAGAACGATATTCTGTATTTACCTTATTATTTGTCTTTTCTAATTTAGAATTTCGTTAGTAAAATTGATGATAAAAATATATATCTTAAATTTTATATATCATGAAACATATGATGGTTTAGCGGCAATTTATTTGTATTATTTAAAAAATATAACAAGGGTCAAACTAGTTTCTAATTTGATTAAAACGGCTAAATATAGAAAAATAAATAACATATGTGAAAATGCTTGACGTGCAGAAGGTCGGGGGTTCAAATCCCTCTGGTTCCACCAAAAAAAGCTGTAATAGCTTCCAAAAGTTGGAGATATGGTATAATAACCATACCACTCTGATAAAGAGAGCTTTTTTTATTTTAATAGATTTGTAGTAAATTGAACACGAATCACGGTACAATCGAACGAACAAAAATAAGTCACAGAGGGATAATTTCCAATATAATCGAAATTACGCTTGAAATATCCCTTAATTTCGAATATAATCTAAATAGAGGTGATAAAATGGTAAAAAGAGATGAATATATAAATGAATTATTAAAATATAAAGATAAGCCAATCATTAAGATATTGACTGGCTTAAGACGAGTTGGAAAATCAGTTCTATTAGATTTGTTTATTGATGAACTATACAACCATGCCGTTGCCAAAGAACAAGTTTTAAAACTCAATTTCGAACTTCCAGAAAATTTCAATATCCAGAACTATAAAGATTTATCAAATAGAGTGTTGAAATGGAGCGTAGGAAAATCAGGTAAATTATATTTGTTCCTTGATGAAGTTGGTAGAGTAGAAAATTGGGAAAAAGCAGTTAATGGATTTCATGCATTAAATAATTTTGATATATATGTAACTGGATCTAATGCAGATTTGCAATCTTCAGATTTATCAACTTATTTAGCTGGAAGATATGTTGAAATTCTAATTCATCCTTTTTCATTTAAAGAGTTTAAACAATTTAAACCTAAAGCAACATTTAGAGAATATATTATATTTGGTGGAATGCCTTCAATAACTACTTTTGGATTTGATTATGATATATCGATGAATATTTTAAGAGATCAGTTTAAGTCAGCCGTACTGCAAGATGTTATTCAAAGAAATAGCATAAGAAATACAGTTATCT
>JAQUZK010000120.1 GCA_028691335.1 Candidatus Izemoplasmatales bacterium | reverse complement strand
CCCTCGTTAGTTTCAAAAACAGAAAGAGTAGTTTTTCTTATGATTTGCTTACCTAATCCTTGTTGGTAAGTAAGCATTGGATTGTCTAAAAAATACGTATCTATTCCTAAACTATTAAAATGATTCATCATTTCAATAAAATCACTTTTACCACCTAAATTAGAAGCTGCATTGACATTGATCGGAGTCGAACCATAATAACCAGATTTATTCCAACCTTGGTAGACAAGACTTAAATTTTCAATACCACTATTTAATAAGTCATCTACAATCATTACAGCGTCATTATAAGTAGTCATTTCTACATAATCTCTTCCAAATAAACCATTTTTAAAGTCCATACCTAATAAACTTATATTGGTAGAAACGCCTGAAGATGTTTTATTAATCCCAAGAATTTCTCGATATTTTTTAGCCATTCCACTATAACTTGCTTCTTCATTAGATAAGAAATAATAATCAACTTGAAAATCACTAGGATAAGGATTTTCATTAATTAATTGAAAACTATCATTGCTATTAGAAGATGTTTGAATAATATAACGATCTCTTACTACAAACTTCGCAAAAGTAGTGTTAAATGGATAAGCATTATATCCATAAGGATAAGAATGAATTTCACTATAACCATCACCTTCACTTACAACTGCTAGAAAGCTAGCTTGTTCGTAACCATGATTCACACCAAATATTGGCATACTGGCAGTTAATTCTTCTCTGATATAATAAGCACTTGATTCTTCCTTATATCTACTTACCCCTTCATCAGCACCATAAATCCTTTTAATATATGCAGTAGATGAACGTTCTTCACTATATCTAATCAACGCTCCAGAACCATCAGGAATCATTGAATATCCATTGATTTCATAATTATTAGATCCAAAATAAGGAAATAAAAATACTGATTTCAAACGGTATTTAGTTATTTTTTGATAAGTTGTTCCATCTAAATTTAACTTTGTTTCTTCAACGTCTTCTTCTTTTAATGTATCAATTGGAAGCTTAACACTAAGTTTATCTTCACTTATTTTAACCTCAACGTCAAAACTAATACCTAAGTCCTCAAACTCGATATGAGCTGTTAAGCCATCATCAAAATATTCATATTCTTTTTCAACATTATATTTTGGTCCAGAAAGATAAGAACGGTTATTATCAATAGAGATATTATCCATATTGTAATACTCAATAATCACACCTGATTCAACAAAAAATCTCGATGTACCGGATAACATATATTTTAAATAATTTGGGTTGATTGAATACCATAAATATCCTGAAGACTTATCATAGATAGCTAAATTAAAGTAGCTTTCTTTGATATATAATTCTAAATCGTCAGTTTCAGCCACAAACTTAAAGCCTTTAACCATCAACTCAGCTAGATAATCTTCCGGCAAAGATACTTTGTCAGTATTTTCAGGTTGTCCAAAGAAGTTTGAATCAGTTGAAATCGTGTAAGAAGATTGATATACATCATTAGTTTTTAAATTAAGCTCTTGTGCTTTTACAATTATTGAAAAAATTGTAATCAATAATAAACTCACAAGGAAGCTAATCAGTAATTTCTTATTCACGCAAGATCACCTCCTTGACCAAATCGATTACAAAGTTAGAAACTTGAGTTATCATCAAATATACAATAAGTAAGATTATAATTAAGATAACCATGAAAACTATTGATAAAAAGATATTAACGAAAGTTTGTCCAACAGTATATCCATGAGTTTCTTTAACATTGAAATACACAATAAATACAGACCAAATAATCATACCAAAGATTCCAAATTCATAAATAAAAGCTTCGTTTAAAGTTAGAAAATTCGAGATTATTATAAGAAACGGATAAATTATTAAGACTGGCATTAAAGCTCCAACCATATTAATAAATACAGCTTTAAATGTTCCTTCACCTTCCATCAATGAAGACATTAGATAATTTGAAACTATAAAAAGTAAAATTGGGATTATAATCTTAAAAGCTTCTTTAAGAAGAATAGTATTTTCTAAAACAACATCATTAAAAATAAAACCTGTATAAACTAAACCTAAAATATAAAGAATAAAAATTAAACCTAAGATAATCCATGCAGAAAGTAAAGTACTTTTCTTTTCTTGTTTTATTCCATAACATGCATCAGCTGGATTCTTTAAGAAATGAAACATATAGAAAAACTCTCTTAAGCGCTTCTTTTCCTTGGCTTTTTCTTTTATATTACCTACAAAGGAAAAGACCATACTACGGCGATTTACTTGTTTAATAACTACTACTAAAACAGCTAATAAAACCACTATAATTATGATATTATCCATCGTGTCGATCAATGACAGATTTCTAATTTCCCAATAAGCTTCAGAATATTGTTGCTGATCTCTAGCTATTTCAAAATACTCTAATGCCTCATTGTATTCTTGATTCATCATATGACCTAAACCGATTCCACGATAAGCAATATCAAGCATCGAATTATATCTTAATACTTCTTCCCATACCTCGATACTTTCAACATATTTAGCATTATTATATAAATCTAAAGCTTCGTGAATTTGTGTCGCAAAAGGTGTTTCTCTAAAAATATGGATTGCATTTCTAGAACTATTATCATCAATCACAAACACGTTATTATGAGAATCAATGGCTATTGATGAAGCAGACATAAACAAACCGAGCTTATCATTCCCTACACCTTTGCCACCCCATGCAAATAACAAATTACCCAAATTATCATATTCAAAGATAAACCCATTTGTGGTAACTGCATATATATTTTCTTGATGTCCAGGCCACACATCGACTATATCTGAATAAACATACATATCATCATCAAAGAAATTGATGCCACCTATATTAATTTTCTTTAAATTATCTCCTGAGTTACTCTCAAGGTTAGTTTGAGTAACTGTATAAAAATATCCAGAATTATCCAAAGTTATATTAAATACTGGTGTTGGAATATTCTTAGTCATTTGAACATTATCATTATTCTGATAAATTATTCTTTGCATTCTTTCAAAGAAAGATAATTTCAAAGAATTTGATGCAAAATAATCAACAAAACGGTTATTTTCATTGACCATCAATACTCCAGATGTAGTACCCTCATTTACTATGTACATTGTATGATTTTTATCTACAGCAATCTTTGTAGGCCTAAATAAGAAATTCTCTGCTTCTAAGATTGGTGAAGATGGAGTCTTAAACTCATTTTTTAAAACTATTGCTTCTTCTAGATCAATTTTAGTTTTATCAAACTCATAAACATAAATAGCACCTATATCAGAATTTACCTGGCCTAATCCATAGTCCGCAACATAAATTAGATTATCTACAACGTGAATACCTAAAGGTTTGATAAACTTGTCTTCGCCAAAGCTAAAAACAACCTCATAATTAGGGTTTAGTATAACTACACGTTTATTACCAGTATCTGCAATATACATGTAGTCTTCATTGTCAATAAAAAGGTCTTTAGCAGAAGATAAAGTTGTACCGTCGCTAAGATTTCTTATCATCTCAACAGCTTCATACGCTTCATTAGTTTCTGCCAAATCGCCATTTCTGTCTACAGTGTAAGTATAGTAAGCTGAAGCAGCTTCTATACTTACTGTAGTTGACAACAATATGAAATTAAGTAATAAAACAACAAGTAAAATAATTTTCTTCTTCATTTATTTTATCCCCGAATAAGCCATAGTATTCATGACATTTTTCTGTAAAAGAATAAACAAAACTATATTTGGAACAAATATTATCAAACTCGCAACTGCACTCATACCTTGAGCTGCTATAGCACTAGTTCCTAAAGTAAGTGTTGAAAAGTAATATGGCAATGTTTTTAATGCTTCATCATCAACATATAGACTTGAGGTTTCAACATTATTCCAAGAAGCTTGGAAGGCAAGAATTGCGACTGTCATTAAAGCTGGTTTAACCAAAGGTAAAACTACTTTATAATAGATTTGAAAATTATTAGCTCCATCAATCTTAGCTGATTCATATAGTTCTCTAGGAACTTGATCCATAAATTGTTTCAAAAGAAACACTCCAACTGGCATTGCCAGTAAAGGAATAACATGCGATAAAAGATTATTAGTTAAACCTAATTCACTCATCACAATAAATCTAGGTACCGCGATAGCTACAGGAACTATCATTATTGCTAATTGGTTCAAAGCAAACAATGCTTTTTTCATTTTATACTTTAAAAAAGAAAATGAATAAGCTGCCAATGAACCAATTAGCATGGAAAGGAGTATAGTTAGTGTACTCGACAGAAGTGAATTAAATATATATCGAATAAATGGTACTCCTGTTTGTGATGTAGC
Organism: Candidatus Izemoplasmatales bacterium; assembly: GCA_028691335.1. Lineage (GTDB taxonomy): Bacteria > Bacillota_I > Bacilli_A > Izemoplasmatales > Hujiaoplasmataceae > UBA2289. The sequence goes on along the minus strand of JAQUZK010000120.1, from coordinate 689 downwards.
CAATATTAGATTCCTGAAATTATCAAAAGTAAGTCTTGTCGCAAAAATCTTAGGTGGATAAGCATATAACTCAGATAATGATTTAAATGCATGCGAGAAGATATAGATAATTGGCAGTAATGTAATAATAAGCATAGGCAACATCATCAACAAAAATTTAATTTGTGATTTATGAAAGAAAGATGGGTTGATTTTTACACCTTGAAATCTTCGGTAGTTTCTACGACTTCTTCTAACAAGCTTGTTCTTTAATTTTTCTAACCGAGCCTGTTCTTTTACTCTAGTACTCATCTTATTCGTTTATCCTTTTTCTCACCAAATCAACTAACAGACACATAATAGAAGATCATCACTATCATCCACAATCCTACCGACATTGCTGAAGCATAACCCATCTCATAACGACTAAATCCAAAATCGTTCATATGATCTACTATTAACCACCCTGCCAGTTGTGGTGGTGGATAAGCGCCAGTTAACGCACTTGCCATTCCCGCCGCATTAAATGTACCTACCACTGCCATTACAGCTCCAAACAACATTTGAGGCTTAATTGAAGGAATAGTTATATAAAATATTTCTTGCCATCTACTCTTCATCCCGTCAACATAAGCAGCTTCATACAAATCCTTATCAATGTTTAAAATCCCTGATAACATTGCTAAAAATCCTACTGACATACTTGACCA
>JAQUZK010000119.1 GCA_028691335.1 Candidatus Izemoplasmatales bacterium | reverse complement strand
AATCCAAACTGAATTGGCATTTAATATTAGAGAAAAAGCTTTTAATCATTTACAAGAGTTACCTTTTTCTTATTATGATAGAACTAGGGTTGGTTGGATTATGGCAAGAATGACTTCTGACTCCAGGAATTTAAGCGAAATTTTATCTTGGGGGTTAATCGATTTAGCTTGGGGATTGTTTTTAATGATCTTTTTGACAATTTTTATGTTTATAATTAATTGGAAGTTAGCTTTAGTGATTTTATCAGTAGTGCCAATTTTAATAATTGTATCAATTTATTTTAGGAAGCATATTTTAAAAGCTTACCGTTCGATTAGAAAAGTTAATTCAAAGATTACCGGTTCTTACAACGAAGATATAACTGGAGCTATTACTACTAAAACTTTGGTATTAGAAAATCAAAACTTTTCAGAGTTTGATCATCTAACTTTTGATATGAAACGTCAGTCAATTAGAGCTCACATGTTACAAGGAGTTTATTTTCCGATAATGCTGTTCATAATTTTTATTGGAATGGCAATGGTTTATTATGTCGGAGGAAATATGGTTTTAAGTCCATTGGCTCCGATTAGTGTAGGTACTCTTTATCTATTTACAAACTACGTTTGGCAGTTTTTCGATCCGGTAAATAATATCGCTAATTTTTATGCGCGTCTTCAACAAGCACAAGCTTCTGCAGAACGGATTGTTTCTTTAATTGAAACAGAGGCCGATATCGTGGATAAAGATGAAGTTATTGCTAAATATGGTACAATATTTGAATATAAAAGGGAAAACTTTGAGCCTTTATTAGGTAATGTTGAGTTCAAAAATGTTGATTTTAAATATAATGTTGGAGAACAAGTGTTAACTGATTTTAATCTAAAGGTCAAAGCAGGGCAATCAATAGCTTTAGTAGGACATACTGGAGCTGGAAAATCGACGATTATTAATTTGATTTCGAGATTCTATGAACCTACAGCCGGAAATATTCTTATAGATGGAGTTGATTACCGTGAAAGATCATTAGGTTGGCTTCATTCAAATTTAGGATATGTATTGCAGACACCACATCTATTTAGTGGATCTGTAATGGAAAATATTAGATACGGAAATCTAGAAGCTACTGATGAAGAAGTAATTGCGGCCGCAAAAGCTGTTGAAGCACATAGTTTTATTATGAAGTTTGAAGAAGGCTATAATACAGAGTGTGGAGAAGGTGGCTCAAGATTATCAGTTGGTCAAAAACAATTAGTTTCATTTGCAAGAGCAATTTTAGCCGATCCAAAAATTTTGATATTAGATGAAGCAACTTCAAGTGTAGATACAGAAACTGAACAATTAATTCAAAATGCTATTAACAAACTGTTAAAAGGTAGAACTTCATTTATTGTCGCTCATCGTCTATCGACTATTGTTCATAGTGATATGATTTTAGTTTTAGATGATGGTAAAATCATTGAATCTGGAACTCATAGAGAATTAATTAAAAAACAAGGAGCTTATTATAAGCTTTATACCAATCAATATTCTGAGGAAATGTTAGAACTTTCACTTAGATAAACCTGCTAATCTTTTTAGCAGGTTTTTTTTTAAAAATTTGGTATAATTATAATAAAGAGAGGTCATACTATGAAATTGAAAGCTTTTATAGATTCGCATTTACATGTTTTAGGGATAGGTTACTATCAAGATATTATCAACTTAAATAATGTGACATCAATTGAGGAAATAGTTAACTTAATTAGTGAAGATAGTAGAGATATTATCGTTTGTAGAGGTTATAATCAAGAGAATCTTCGTGAAAAAAGGTCACCGGAGAAAAAGGATTTATCTCGTTTTTTGAAACCGGTTGTGATTTTTAGAGTTTGTGGTCATGTGGCTGTAGTGAATCAAGCAATGATGAATATGATGAAGCTAAATGATGAATACTTTCAAGTTGCTGGTGGTAGTATTGATTATGAAAAAGGAATTTTATCAGAGAATGCTTTGAAACTAATTCAAAGCGCTTTGCCTAAGCCAACTAAAAATGATATAAAAAGGTATTTAATAAATGCAAATAAAGTTTTAATAGAAAACGGGATTACTAAAGTTGCTAGCGATGATTTTTCTGGGTTTGATTTAGATTATGAGAAAATAATAGAAGCTATTAATGAAGTAGATGAAGAGGGATTGCTGGATGTAGAAATAACTGAACAAGTTAATTTACCAAAAGATAAATTGATAGATTTTATAAATAAAGGATATGTTAATAAACGATATAAGCATTATAAACTTGGACCTTTAAAAATATTAGCTGACGGTAGTTTAGGCGGGAGAACAGCTAGTTTGAACGAACCTTACTCGGATGAGTTAAATAACAGCGGTATTTTAACTTTTAATGATAACGAACTATTAGAATTGATTGAGCTAGCTAGCTCAAATGATATGGATTCCGTCGTTCATGCAATCGGTGATAGAGCAGCTGATTTAGTTATAAATGCAATAATTAAAGCACAGGTTAAATATCCAAGAAAAGCTGCGAAAAATGCAATTATACATGCTCAAATTTTAAATAGAAATCAGATTGCTTTAATGTCTAAACATAACATTAAAGCTATAGTACAACCAATATTTATTAATTCTGACATTAAAATTATTGAGAGTCGAGTAGGGGAGAGAAGTAAAGAATCATATCTCTTTAAAACAATGTATGACAATATTCATACTGGTTTTTCAACAGATAGTCCTGTAGAAAATGTTAATCCTTTTCATAATTTATACTGCGCTATCACAAGAAAAAGTATTGATTTTCCAAATTATCCTGCATTTAATGTTGATGAATGTTTCTCGTTATCTGAAGCAATTAATGCATATACAAATAAAAATTTGGATTTTGTATATTCTGAAGAAAGTAATGATTATATAGAGATTAATAAGAATATATTCGAGGTCGGTTCTAGTGAAATCAAAGACTTGTTTGTGAAACGAGTTATTATAGATGGTAAGATTGTTTTTGATAAAAAATAATAGAAAATTTTTCTTTATTTTTTCAAAAAATAGTGTATAATAAATAATGCTATGCCGGTATGGTGAAATTGGTAGACACGATGGACTCAAAATCCATTGCCCTTAAAAGCGTGTCGGTTCGAGTCCGACTACCGGTACCATATTGAAAGCATAGGTTTGACTTTCAAAGAAATGTCAATACCTAATAATATATTTAAATACAAAATAAAAAACCATAGATAAAAAATCACAAAAAGTGACTATTTTATCAAAAGTATGGTAATATTATTTTGTAAAAGTACGTTTGTACTTACACAGAGAGAATAAAATTCTAATAAGTTTGGTGGACGACGCAATCACACTTTCCTTAGTAGATTTGTTCTCTTTTTCTTTTTTAAAAGTGTAGTAAATATTAATCGGATGTTCGGGATAGTTACTTCTTGAAGATTGAATAATGTTCATAATCACAGAATACAAAACTTTTCTAGCGAATGGATTTCCTGATTTTGTAATTTTACCATTGTAAAACGTTTTTCCAGATTGATAAACAGAAGGTTCAATACCGCAATAAGCATTGATTTGTTTATAGCTTCTAAATCTGGAAAAGTCTCCTATTTCAGCGATAAGTTGAGACGCGGTTTGATCGCCGATACCAGGGATAGAAGATATATATGTGTATTCTTTGGTTTGTTTCCCTAAGTGAATTAATCTTGCTTTAGCCAATTCATAGTGTCCCATAAATTCCTTAAGAATGATTAGTGTTTGTCTTAAATTGTCGACTTCGTTACTAGTGATAGAAACGCCTGGATAAGCATCTTTAGAAATGTTCTTCAGTTGCCTAGCTTCCTTTGTTAAACGAGTTTTAAAACTCCGATTAAAGGTCAAATTTAGTATACTCGCGATATGATCCACTCTTTTCTTCTGAATGAATTCGCTGTGGGGAAAATGTTCAAACAAGGGAATGTACTTTAAACTGTATTTGTCGCTCTTATCGGAATAAAACAATTCATGTTCTGGAACGCAGATATCTAGTAATCTTGTATATCGATTCTTAATAGCGGTTAAAGCTTTTTCTAGACTGATTAGTTGTCTGTGTGCCGCTTGTAAATCGTCATATAGTCTACCAGTTTTTATCGCATTACTTTTGATCTCTTCTTTGAAATAAGTTTCTGCGATTTTTATCGCATCCAATCGATCCGTCTTCGTTCTTCGAAACGTTGTGGAACTTTTTTTGACTAAATTTGGATTGACAACGATGACATCATAATCCTGTTCGAGAAAATATCTCATGACTGGATAATGATAGGTGCTAGTTGATTCCAAAAACACAACTAAATCGTTTTTTATTTCCTTCTTTCTGATGATTTGATCAATCATTTTAAAATGACTGAAAGTATGTTCGTATTCTATCGCATCGAGAATGACTTCTCCATGAATCGATAGAATAAAAAACATGCTTTTTCTTTTCGCTACGTCAATAGCCAATACATAGTTTTTCTTTTCATTCATTCTTTCTCCTCTCTCAGTTTAAGCTTATACGTTTTTTCTTTTTCCAGTCATGCGTGTTAAATGGGTTTCATCGATCATAGAATCTCCCAGCTTTCTTAATTGGAATATAAGAAAAAAGTATAAGTATGTCTCTCAAACCTATGGATTCAACGACCCTTGATACAAACTGACACTACTTAAACTAATTTCTGTTTAGAACCTTTGTTCTATATAAAAAGTATACATTAGATATAACATAATGTTGATATCAAAATGTATACTCACATCTTACATGATACAATCACTTAATGGCTGGATAAAGGCAGACATTAAAAAGAACTTAAGAATTGATGATTTTCAAGACCCATGGAAAGCGATTGAAATCTATGTTAATCACTTTAATAACAAAAGACCATCATGGAAGCTAAATTATTTAAGTCCAGTAGAATATAGAATGATAAATGGAATTAAATAAATATCAATGAGTCTATATAAAAGAAACTAAACATTTGATATAATACATTTAAGATTAGTAATTATATCCTCTTTTTTAAAACTTAGAGGGGGG
>JAQUZK010000118.1 GCA_028691335.1 Candidatus Izemoplasmatales bacterium | reverse complement strand
ATATTATAAATAACATCTCTACCAACCTTCATTCTTGATAAATCTTCTTTTGTAGTATTTTTAGTCTCGACAGTTCCGATTACTTTTCCTCTTCTAAGAACAGTAACTCTATCACATACTTGCATGATTTCATCTAGTTTATGAGTAATGAAAATAATTGACTTGCCTTCTTTTTTAAGATACATCATTGTGTTCATTAATTGTTCGATTTCTTGTGGAGTCAATACAGCAGTAGGTTCGTCAAAAATTAGAATATCATTATGGCGATAAAGCATTTTTAAAATCTCAGTTCTTTGTTGCATGTTTACTGAAACATCTTGCACTCTAGAATCTAAATCTACAGACAAGTCATATAGTTTACAAAGTTCTTTAATTTCTTTTTTGGCTTGATTTCTTTTTATAAAGCCAGCCTTATTTGGTTCAACTCCCATAATGATATTGTCCAAAATCGTAAAGACTTCCACGAGTTTGAAGTGTTGATGAACCATCCCAATACCAAATTCATTGGCATCATTAGGACTTTCTATACTGATTGGTGATCCATTCTTAAAAATTTGTCCTGATGTAGGCAAATATATACCAAACAAAATACTCATTAGAGTGGATTTCCCAGCTCCATTTTCTCCCAGTAATGCATGAATTTCTCCTTTTCTAAGTTCGAAATTCACACTATCGTTAGCTTTTATTCCTGGAAACTGTTTAGTAATATTGCGCATTTCAATAATATTTTGCATAAAACATCTCCAATCTCTTAATGTTAATTATTAAAAAGAGAGGACAAGAAAAATTTTCCTCATCCTCAGTCTTCTAATTTAAGTAAAATTTATCCTTCAAAGATAATTACATTTACTTTTACTTGAGTAGTTTCAAATTGTTTTGAAGCAGTACCATCGTCACCGAAAGCACCGATTACACTACTTACTGTATAAGTTGCATCAACTAATTTTGCAAATAAAGAATCATAATCAGCTTTTGTGAAGTTATCAAATTTACTGAAATCTTCTGGCATACCAACGCCGCCTTCAGCAGCTCCTAATATTACAGATACTCCACCAAAATCTTCTTCCCAAGTACCATCTTCATAGATAGCTTGTAAAGCTTGTTCAACTGATAATGATAAACTCTTCATAGCTGAAGTAACAACTGTAGGTGAGTCAGCGCTTTGATCAACGTCAACACCAATTACATGTTTGTCTCCAGCTTTTGCAGCAGCAGCCATAACAGATTGACCAACAGCACCACCACAAGCAAAGATTACATCAACACCATTACTGTACATTGTAGCAGCAGCAGCTTGAACTTCAGGGCTTGCAACGAAATCTCCTGTATAAAGATATTCGATTGTAATTGCGTCAGCAGCTAATCCTAGTTCTTCAGCAGCTTTAGCAGCTCCTTGAACGTATCCATGTCCATATCTTTGAACAGCTGGAACAGCCATACCACCCATGAATCCTAAGTGTCTCCATCCTTCCATAACAGCAACATATCCAGCTAAGAAACCAACTTGTTCTTCAGCGTAGAAAATTGAATAAACATTTTCTCCTAATGTTCCATCAGTTGCGTTAGCAGGGTTTCCATCTAATAAAATGAATTTTACATCTGGAAATTGAGATTGAACGATGTTGATAGCTGGTTCAAATAAATAACCAGGTGTAACAATTACAGTAGCACCATCATTTATTGCAGTTTCAATAGCTGAAATGTAATATGCATCAGTAGCGTCAGTAGGTTTTAAGTAACCATATTCGATACCCATTTCTGTAGCGTAATTTTGAACACCTTCATAAGCGCCTTGGTTGAAAGACTTATCGGTGATATCGCCTTTATCAGTAATTAAAACGATTTTTTCTCCTTCAAATGGATCTGTAGTAGCTGTTCCATCTGCAGTTGTGGTTGTAGTTGAACTTGTTTCTCCATTACAACCAATAAATAATGTTAATGATAATACTGCTAATAGTAATACAAAAACTTTTTTCATTGTGTTCTCCTCCTATTTTTTCTATTTCTAAAGAATATTTTATCACTATGAAAACATTTTCACAAGTAAAAAATAAAGTTTAGTTTTTAGATGGTATTTCATGTTAGTATTTTACAAATACTCAGAAATAATGTTTTGGTTTTTATTTTCTAAAGTTTATTGACAAAACATACGATTAACCATTATAATTAGGTGAAAAAGTTAATATTCAAAAAGAGAGATATAGAACGAAATCCGAATTTTTGACGGCCTTTTTCGTTCTATTTCTAAATTTCAAGGTGAAAAAATGATAAATCAGAAAGTTATTCCAGCAATATCCGATTTTAAAAAACTAAATAGGTTTCTTAATTCAGATTTAGAATTTGGAATATTAATGAATTTTCATTTAGCTCAACTTGAAAGTTTGGTAGAAGCGATGAAAAAAAACAAGAAGAAAGTGTTAGTTCATTCTGAGTTAATTAAGGGTTTAGCAACTGATGAGTATGGTGCTATATATTTAATTCAGTCTTTAAAAGTTGATGGAATTATCTCTTCAAAACCAAAGGTGATTGAAGTATGTAAAAAAAGGAATGTTCTAGGTATTTATAGGTTTTTCATAAAGGATACAATATCTTTAGATCAATCAATAGAAATAGGGAAAAGATTAAAACCAGATTTTGTTGAAATACTCCCGGCTGCTTGTTATGATTTAGTCTCTCAAATAGAAAATGAATTAAGATGTAAAGTCTTGATGGGCGGACTTATTCAAAATGAAGGATTGATTCATAAATGTTTTGATGCAGGAGCTATTGCTATAACCACATCAAAACCAGAATTTTGGGATATAAGGTAAAAAAGTTAATAAAAATAAGAGAAACTAGCGAGTAAGTAATGATTTGTTAATCATTTTTTACTCGTTTTTATATATAAAGGAGAATAGTTAAAATGTACGATTTCTTAATTATCGGGGCTGGAATAATCGGCTCAAGTGTAGCAAGAGAACTATCAAAATACCAAGCAAGGATTATAGTTATCGATAAAGAAAATGACGTAGCTAATGTTCAAACATCCGCAAATAGCGCAATTGTTCATTCGGGTTACAGCGATAATCCCGGAACTTTAAAAGCGAAGTTATCAGTTAAAGGGAATAAAATGTATGAAGAGTTAGAAGAAGAACTTAGACTTCCATTACTAAAAACTGGGGCATATGTTGTTGCTCATAACAAAACTGAGGAGAATCAGCTATTAGAACTTTATGATAATTGTAAGAGAAACCAAGTCCCAAAATTCGAGATTATAGATGGTGATGAAGCCAGAAAAAACGATCCGAATTTAAGTGACAGTATTTCTAAAGTTTTGTCTTTACCTACAACAAAAGTCACTTATCCATGGGAAGTAGCTTTCGCTGCTATGGAAGTTGCTATTCAAAACGGTGTTGATTTGGTATTGAATTCCAAAGTGATTCATATAGAAAAAAAAGAAGATTTTTTTGTGGTTAAAACTCAAAAAGGAATCGAATACCATACAAAAAACATAATAAATGCAGCAGGAGTAGAAAGCGATGATATTACAAAATTGATAGATGGAAACAGTCCTTTTACTATAAAAGGTAGAAAAGGGGAGTATTTTGTTTTAGACAAAAGGACGAAAGGCTTTATGAACCATGTAATTTATCCACTTCCTTCTGAACAAGGGAAGGGTGTTTTGATTACTCCACAATATCATGGAGAAACTTTATTAGGACCAAACTCTGAATATGTAGATAATAAACACCACGCAGTAACTTCATTCAACGGCCTTCAATATGTAAAAAAACATGTAGTTGATTTAGCTAAAAATATTCCTTTTAATCAAATAATACGAAGTTTCGCAGGTATTAGATCAACATCAGATTATGAGGATTTTTATATTCAAGAATCTAAAAAAACTTCTAGATTCTTTATTGTTGGCGGAATTGAGTCACCAGGTTTGACTGCTTGTTTCGCTATAGCTGAATATTTAGTAAATGATGTAATAAACATGGGTAGTTTATATGAGAAAAAAGATAACTTCATTAAGAGTAGGGTAGAAAAGATAAAATTTAACGAATTATCTATTGAAGAAAAAAAAGATTTAATCAAAAAAGATTCTAGATATGGAAAAATTATTTGTAAATGTGAGAAGATAACTGAAAAAGAAATAATGGATGCAATAAATGGTCCTTTGGGCTCTAAGACAATAAAAGGGATTAAAAAAAGAACACGTGCAGGCGCAGGCTTATGTCAGGGTGGGTATTGTGAAGAAAAGATTGTTAAGATACTTATTAATAATTTTGGTTTAAAACCCTTAGATATACTTTATGACAAAGAAGAATCAAATTTATTTGTTTCAGAAACAAAGGTGGAAGTATGATAAGAGAAGCTATTGTTATCGGCGGAGGTGCATCAGGATTAGCCGCCGCTATTGCTTTAAAAAAGAAAAATAAAGACGTTCTTTTAATTGAAAGAGAAATTAATCTAGGGGGTATATTGAACCAATGCATTCATAACGGGTTTGGTTTAGATGTTTTTAAAGAAGAGTATACAGGTCCAGAATATGCCAAGAAGTTTGTTGATGAATTTAGGTCTATGAAAATTGACTATCTTATTGATACTACAGTTATCGATATTACTAAAGAAAAAAATCATTTCCATGTGACAATTACTTCTGAAGATTGTGGAATTAAGACAATAATTTCAAAATCTATTATAATTTCTACCGGATGCTATGAAAGAACCAGAGGTCAAATTGTCATGCCAGGCGATAGACCTAGGGGAGTAATAACAGCTGGTTCTGCTCAAAGATATCTAAATATTAATGGATATTTAGTTGGAAAAAGAGTATTTATTCTTGGAAGCGGTGATATCGGATTAATTATGGCTAGAAGAATGCAATTAGAAGGTGCAAGTGTTCTTGGTGTAGCTGAAATTATGCCATATTCTAACGGGTTAAATCGTAATATTGTTCAGTGCTTAAATGACTTTAACATTCCACTATTTTTATCACATACAGTAACTGAAGTAGAAAGCGATTGTAATAATAAATTAAAATCAATTA
>JAQUZK010000117.1 GCA_028691335.1 Candidatus Izemoplasmatales bacterium | reverse complement strand
GACGAAGTTATTAAAATTACTTGGGTTGTTGCTTTAACTAATGTTGTTATCGTAGCTATTACTTTGGTCGTACCAGATTATCAGTTTATAAATGAGTTTTATTTTTTATCTACAACTTTGATGGAAATTTTCTTTTTAATAATACCTAGAATTATTAATAGATTATTAGATATATTCTTTGCGAGAACTTTGTATAAAGGTGGAAATAGAACTTTAATTGTTGGAGCTGGAGCTGGTGGAAAGATTGTTATTAATGAAATAAGAAACAATCCAGCTATGACTAATAATATCGTAGGTTTTATTGATGATGATGAGGGTAAAATCGGAAATACTTTTTCTAATTTTCCTGTATTTGGACCGATTTCTAAAATCGCAAAAGTTATAGAGAATCTAGATATAGAAGAAGTTATAATTGCGATTGTTAATATTGAACCACCGTTGTTTCAAAAAATTATTGATTATTTTATCGATAAGCCAGTTAAGATTAAACGTTTACCACCATTAAGAGATTATAATCAAGATTTAAATAATCCTATTATGGATGTTAAAGTAGAAGATTTGTTAAGCAGAGATGTTATTGAGTTAGACAATGAAGGTATTTCTGATTTTATTAAAGATAAAAAAGTTCTAGTAACTGGGGCTGGAGGATCTATAGGTTCTGAACTTGTTAGACAGATTATCCAACAAAAGCCAAAATCGATGTTATTGATCGATATTTATGAGAACGGTGTTTATGATTTATTAATGGAACTTAATATGGATTTTTCTAAGCATATTGAGAATAAAATAGAAATTGTTGTACAGATTGCTTCAGTTTATAACTGCTCAAGAATGGAAGGTATCATTTCTAGTTTTATGCCAGATTATATTTTCCACGCTGCCGCTTATAAACACGTTCCTTTGATGGAAGGTTCTGCTAAAGAAGCGATTAGAACTAATGTATTAGGTACATATAATGTATGTAAATTAGCACACAAATATAATGTTAGTAAATTTGTTTTAGTATCATCTGATAAAGCAGTTAGACCTACGAATGTTATGGGAGCTACTAAAAGATATGCGGAAATGTTGATTCAACATTTTAATAAGATTAGCGAAACAAATTATTCTGCGGTTAGGTTTGGTAATGTGCTTGGATCTAATGGTTCAGTAGTACCTTTGTTTAAAAAGCAAATAGCTAAAGGCGGACCAGTAACAGTTACCGATGAGAGAATAATTCGTTATTTTATGACAATTCCTGAGGCGGTAAGTTTAATTTTACAATCTGCAGTTTATGCTTATGGAGGAGAAATATTTATTCTCGATATGGGAGACCCAGTAAAGATTATTGATTTAGCTGAAAAAATGGTTATGTTGTCGGGGTATAAACCTTACGTAGATATACCGATTCATATCACTGGTTTGAGACCTGGAGAAAAACTTTTCGAAGAGCTTTTAGTTGATAAAGATAATCATATACAAACTGCTAATAAGAAAATATTTATTGAAAAAATATCGGAAACTAAAAATCTTGAAGTTGAAACAAGTGAATTATTAGAAAAGTTTGAAGAACTAAATAATTTAGATGTTAAATATCTTTTGAAAAAGTTTGTATCAACTTATACAGTAGATGAGAAAGAGTAACGAGTAAAACATTTTACTCGTTTTTCTTTTGGTTTAATCATCTATCATTTTTAATATTTTTTTGATATAATAAACACAAGGGAGATGTGCTATGAAATTAAATATTGGAGATAAAATAAAGTTAGATATAAGGAAGCAAGGTATCAATGGCGAAGGAATAGGTTATTATCAAAAAATAGCTGTTTTTGTTCCAGGAGCGATTTTAAAAGAAGTATGTAATGTTGAGATAGTAAATAGTTTTGATAATTATGCAATAGGGCAAATAATTGATATTGAGAGAATTTCAAATAGACGCGTTACTCCTCCTTGTAAGTTTTATAATGACTGTGGTGGTTGTCAGATGCAGCATATCGACTATAAAGAACAATTGAAAATTAAGCAGTCAATTATTAAACAAGCTCTTAGAAGATATACTGATCTTTCTACTGAAAAATTAGAGATTAATAAAACAATAGGAATGAGTGACCCTTATCATTATAGAAACAAGTCACAGATGCCTTTTAGAAATACTAATTTTGGTTTAGCTTTAGGTTTCTATAAGCCTAATACAAATCATTTCGTTTATGTTGATGAATGTTTAGTTCATCATGAAGAGATAAATAGAATTAATAATCATATTCTCAAACTAATGAGAAAGTATCATCAAAAAGCTTTTGATTTAAGAAATAAAGAAGGCATCTTAGTTTATTTAGTTGTTAGATATTTAGAAAGCACTAATAGTGCAAGTGTGGTTTTTATTGTTAAAAAGTATAATGAAGATTTAAAGAAGATAGCTAACGAACTATTGAGTGATATTGACATTGTTAAGTCAGTTAGTTATAGTTTAGATAACGATGCTAGTAATCTTGTTTTAAGTAATCCATTGAAACTATTATCTGGCACTGAAAAGATTGAGGAAATATATGGTGATTATAGATTCCAGATATCACCTGATGCTTTTCATCAAATGAATAATATCCAAATGCATAAGATGTACGATATTATAATTGATTCTGCGGATATCAATGAGAACCAAATAGTGTTTGATTTGTATTCTGGAATTGGAATTACCTCAGTTCTTTTAGCTAAGGAAAGCAAAATGGTATATGGGATTGATTATTCTGAGGCTTCAACTAAAGATGCTAAAATTAATGCTAAAACAAATAAGGTTGAAAATACTGTTTTTATAAATGATCATGTTGAAGGAGCTTTACCTAAATTGATTAAAAGAGGTATTAAACCAGATATTATTGTTTTAGATCCTCCGAGAAGTGGAATGAGCGAAACTGTTGTGGAGGCAGTTCTTAATAGTATGCCAGAACAAATTATATATATATCTTGTAATCCATCAACCTTAGCTAAGAATATCGGTGAGTTAAGTACAAAATATAGTGTGAAACATATCACACCAATTGATATGTTTCCACAAACTGCTAGTGTTGAAAGTGTTAGCTTATTACACAAGAAATGAGATTTTAGTCTATAAAATAAGCGAAATAGCATATTTGATGTATTATTATAAATATTATAGACGTACGCAATAACGTATGTTATAATAAATTTGGAGGCGATATTATGTCATATACAACAAACATTACTAACGCAAGAAAAGACTTATATAAGTTAGCAGAGATGGCGATTGAAAATGGTGTTGAAATAAACATCAACACAAAAAACGGTAATGTCATCATGATTTCTGAAGATGAGTATAGAAGTCTTCTTGAAACATTACATATAAGTTCAAATGAGTCATATAAGAAGACGATTACTGATGGCCTTAAAACTACTTACGACCAAACGATTGCTGAAGACAAAGTTAAGTGGTAGTTTTATATGTATGAAATCAGATATACAAAACATGCGATTAAAGATATAGAAAAGCTTAAGCAAGCAAATCTTAATCAAAAAGTTAAAAACTTGATTGAAGTTATCAGGAAAAATCCTTTTGAAACACCTCCACCTTATGAAAAGCTGGTTGGTGATTTAACAGGTGCTTATTCAAGAAGGATCAATAGACAGCATAGGTTGATTTATAAAATAGACGTAGAACATCATGCTATTATCATCATTAGAATGTGGACTCATTATGAGTAAAACAAAAAAGGTATTTAGAGAGTAAAATTTTTAGCAAACTATCATCGACTTAAAACAGAGTTTTGAAAGATTGATTGTATCTCTTTTTATAGATAATCTTGATCAAAATATTCGTACGTAAGAGTTCACAAGCTGAAAGTGTTACTTTGTTAGAACTTAAATAGAAAGGGGTTTATTTACAGTGTTGACAGATTTAGAGATTGCTCAAAAGGCTAATATGAAAAGAATCGATAGTATAGCTGAAAAAATAGGATTAAGATTAGATGATTTAGAGTTATATGGTAATTATAAAGCTAAGGTTAGTTTTGATGCTATTAATCGATATAAGAATAATAAAAGAGGAAAGATTGTTTTAGTTACTGCTATAACACCAACTAAAGCTGGTGAAGGTAAATCAACAACAACTATTGGGTTGGGTGATTCAATATCAAAACTTGGATTTTCTACAATGATTGCTTTGAGAGAACCTTCTTTAGGTCCTGTAATGGGAGTTAAGGGTGGGGCTGCTGGAGGCGGTTATGCTCAAGTTGTTCCAATGGAAGATATCAACCTTCATTTTACTGGAGATATTCATGCGATTACCGCTGCTAATAATCTTATTAGTGCCGTAATCGATAATCATCTTTTCCATGGAAATCAATTAAAGATTAATCCAGAAAAAGTTGTTTGGAAACGAGCTATGGATATGAACGACAGATCATTAAGAAAGATTCAAGTTGGATTATCAATGAAAAAAGAAACTCCAAGATTTGATGCTTTTGATATCACTGTTGCTTCAGAAGTAATGGCTGTTTTATGCTTGGCAAAGGATATTGAAGATTTAAAAGAAAGACTATCAAGAATGGTAGTTGCTTATAATGTTGAAAACCAACCGGTAACTGTTGGTGATTTGAAAGTTACCGGCGCAGTTGTTATGCTTTTAAAAGATGCGATTAAACCTAATATTGTTCAAACCTTAGAAGGAACTCCAGCACTTATTCATGGAGGCCCTTTCGCTAATATCGCTCATGGATGTAATTCAATTATCGCCACAGATTTTGCTTCAAGAGCAGCTGACTTTGTAGTTACAGAAGCAGGGTTTGGCGTTGATTTAGGTATGGAAAAATTTATGGATATTAAAATGCGCGCTATGGATACAATGCCAAGTGCAGTAGTTATAGTAATATCACTTAGAGCACTAAAAATTCATGGTGGAGTAAGTGATGATTTAATGAACGAAGAGAATGTAGAAGCAGTAAAAAAAGGGATAGCTAATTTAGAAAAACATATTGAAAGCGTCCAAAACTATAAGGTTCCTTATGTTTTAGCTTTGAATAAGTTTTACACTGATACAGATGAGGAAGTAAAAGCTGTAAT
>JAQUZK010000116.1 GCA_028691335.1 Candidatus Izemoplasmatales bacterium | reverse complement strand
CATCTTATTTGAGAATTGACAACAATTCGAAACGCAATTTAGAATTGACGGAAACATTTATGCAAAAATCAAGTAATAACACATTGTTTTGGTTTTTAGATAAATGTCAAACAGCAATGGGTTCTAGATTTCTAAAAAGTTCTATTTTAAGACCACTTATTAATAAAGATGATATTTGTAAGAGATATGATTTATTAGAGAGTTTTAATAATGATTTTATTATTAGACAGGAAATTATTGAAAATCTAAAAAAGGTTTATGATTTAGAAAGAATAGTTGGTCGTGTTTCTTTTGGGAACGCTAATGCTAAAGATTTACTTAATTTAAAAAGATCTTTAGAAGTATTACCTAATATAAAAGATAATTTATCAAGATTAAATAATGATTTAGCTAACAACTTAAGTAATGATTTACCAGATTTTTCTTCATTAGTAAATGAAATAGATCAAGCTATAATTGATAATCCTCCATTATCAATAAAAGAAGGTAATTTTATTAAGCGAGGATACTCTAAAGAACTTGATGAAGTTAGAGATATTAAAGTTAATGCAAAAGAGTGGTTAGAAGATTTTATAGAAAAAGAACGTGAAAGAACAAATATAAAGAAACTAAAAGTTGGTTATAACCGAGTTTTCGGATATTATATTGAAGTAACTAAGTCACAAATGGATTTAGTAAAAGATGAGTTTGGTTATGAAAGAAAGCAAACCTTATCTAATTCAGAAAGGTTTATTACTAAAGAGTTAAAAGAGAAAGAGGCAGTAATACTTGGTTCTGAAGATGCTATTACAGAGATGGAATATGAGTTGTTCATCGGATTAAGAGATAAGGTTAAAGACCGTACATATGACTTACAACAATGTGCTAAGAGTTTAGCTTTAGTTGATATGATAATTGCTTTTTCTGTTGTTTCTATGGCAAATAGGTTTATAAAACCAGAAATTATTGAAGATAAAGTAATTGATATAGTTAATGGCCGTCATCCTGTTGTTGAAGCGTTATTAGATGATGTTTATGTTGAAAATTCTTTATATATGGATAAAGACAATCAGATATTGTTAATTACGGGTCCTAATATGAGTGGTAAATCTACTTATATGAGACAACTAGCAATCATAATTATTCTAGCTCAAATAGGTTGTTTTGTTCCAACTGAAAGTTGTAAGATACCAGTCTTTGATCAAATATTTACGAGAATTGGTGCTAGTGATGATTTGACTACAGGTAAATCTACATTTATGGTGGAAATGTTAGAAGTTAACTATGCGTTACAAAACGCTACTGAGAATTCATTGATTTTATTTGATGAGATTGGTCGTGGCACCGCTACATATGATGGTATGGCTTTAGCTCAAGCGATAATAGAGTATTGTCATTATAAGATTAATTGTAAAATATTGTTTTCTACTCATTATCATGAACTCACATATTTAGAAGATGGGTTAAAGAGTTTAAAGAACGTTCATGTAAAAGCGAATGAAGAAAAAGGTAATATTGTCTTTTTACATAAAGTCGTAGAAGGGCCTACAGATAAGAGTTATGGTATTCATGTAGCTAAATTAGCAAAATTACCAAGAAATATTATTAATCGTTCACAGTCAATTTTGGAAGAACTAGAAAAAAATCATGGAAAGAATATTATTAAGCCACAAACTATTGATTTATTTAATTATTTAGACACTGTGAAAGAAGAAAATAACAATAATGATGAGTATATCAATATTATTGAGCAGATTAAGCAATTAGATATTATGGAGTTAACACCTATTAAAGCTATGAATATATTGAATGATATAGTTGAAGAAGTGAAAAAGATGGGTAAATAATTATGGGTTTAATTAAAAAATTAGATGCAAATATTGCAAATAAAATCGCTGCAGGTGAAGTTATTGAAAAACTAGGAAATGTTGTTAAAGAACTAGTTGAAAATGCAATTGATGCAGAAGCAACAAAAATTGATATAGATTTATTAGATAGCGGCATGAAATCGATTAAGGTTACTGATAATGGAACCGGAATGGATGAAGATGACGCTTTATTGGCTTTTGAGAGACATGCGACTTCTAAAATCACAAATGTTAATGATTTATTTAGAATTCAATCATTAGGTTTTCGAGGTGAAGCGTTACCTTCTATAGCTTCTATATCAAGAGTAGAACTTTGTAGTTCAATTGGAGAAGAAGGTGTTGAAATTATTTTTGAAGATGGGAAAATGATTTCAAAAAATAAGATTTCAATGAATCAAGGAACTAGAATTGAAGTCACCAAATTGTTTTATTCAACTCCTGCTAGATTTAAGTATCTTAAGTCTTCACAATATGAATTAGCAGTAATTGTTAGTCTCGTGAATGGATTTGCGCTTGCTAATCCGCATATAAGTTTTAGATTGACTAATGATAAGAAACAATTATTTGTTTCCCATAACAATGATTCTGTTACAAACTTGATGGCTCAAATTTATGGTCTGCAAGTTGGCAAATCATTGATTTATTTTGAAAAAGAAAATCGGGATTATCATGTCTATGGATACACTACTAACCCTATTGTTAATAGATCAAGAAGAGATTATATAAATATTGTTGTTAATAATAGAATTATTCAAAATCGTGATATTGTTACTGCGATTTCAGATGTCTATGATCAATTATTACCTAAAAACAGATATCCAGTTGCGATTATATATATTGAAGTTGATCCTTTGTTAATAGATGTTAATATTCATCCTAGAAAACAAGAGATTAAGTTCTCAGAAAAAGATAAGTTGATTAAACTTATTAAGACTGCTATATCTGAAAAGTTAGAAATAACGAATATATATCAGAAACCTGATCAAAGTTTTGAACAGACTAAAATTCAGTTCTATGAAGAAAAGATAGAGGAAGAGGTTTCGAAAAAAGAAACAACTTTTATCAAGGAAGATGTTAGAGTAGAGGAAAAAGAAGAAAAAAGAATTATTCCTGATTTAGAATATATTGGGCAGTATGGTGGCACCTATCTTTTGTGGCAAAATGAAGAAGGTTTATATCTTATGGATCAACACGCCGCAGCAGAAAGAATCAGATATGAAAGATATCTTAAAAATTGGAGTATAAAAAATCAGGAAATTCAAGAGTTGATTTCTCCTCTTAAGCTGGATCTTTCTAACGACCTTATAATAAAAGTTCCAAGTATCATTTCAGTTATTGAAAATTTAGGGGTTAAATTAGAAGTTAAGGATAATCATATTTTAGTTTATTCAGTACCTATGTGGTTTCCAAAAGATTTAGAAGAGGTATATCTTGAATCTATGGTTATAGAACTTCTTGAAGGTAAAGATGTTTCTCAAAAATCACTTATTGATGACCTTGCGAAACTGCTTTCATGTAAACATTCTTTAAAAGCGAATCATTACATATCAAGTATGGAAGCGAATCAATTATTAAATGACTTAAGAAAATGTGAAAGGCCATTTACATGTCCTCACGGAAGACCAATAATCGTTGATTTGTCTAATCGTCAAATTGAGTATTGGTTTAATAGGGTGATAAAATGATTGATTTACTAATGATTGTTGGACCAACTGCTGTTGGAAAAACAAAATTAAGTATTGAACTTGCTAAAAAATTTAACGGAGAAATAATTAATTCAGATTCCATGCAGTTTTACCGTGGACTTGACATTGGTACTGCCAAAGTAAAACAAAGTGAAACATCAGGTGTTAAACATCATTTGCTGGATATTTTGGAACCTACTGAAGAATTTTCTGTAGCTGAATACCAGAGTTTAGTAAGAACGAAAATTGAAGAAATTAAAAAGAACAATAAACTGCCTATAGTTGTTGGCGGTAGTGGATTATACTTAAGTTCTATTATCTATGATTATAAGTTTTTTGGTGATAAAAGAAATGATGAATTAGTTGAAGAATACAATGAACTACCATTAGAACAGTTAGCTAAGATTCTAATTGAAACAAAGCCAAAATTAGCAGCTAAATGTGATTTATCAAATAGAAGAAGAGTTTTAAGGGCTTTGGAGAAAAATGAGGATCAAATCCAAGATACAGTTTATCCCTATTATGAGTCTGCAGTTATTATAGGTTTAAAAACAGAACGTTCATTGTTATATCAAATGATTGATAAAAGAGTTGAGGGTATGCTGAAGGCTGGTTTAATTCAAGAGGTTAGATTACTTTTTGATAGTGGTGTTAATTCTCAATGTATCAAGGCTATTGGATATAAAGAACTATATCAATATTTTTTAGGTGAGATTACTTTAGAAGATGCAATAGCTTTGATTAAACGAAATTCTCGTCGATATGCAAAAAGACAAATGACTTGGTTTAAGAACAAAATGAATGTTAATTGGTTTGAAACAAACTTTAATGATTTTGATATTACAGTTAACGAAGTTATAGAGTCGATAAAAAAAGAAGTTAACTCTTGAAACAGTATCAAGACTTAACTTCTTATTTTTTTGAGTAAGGCCAGTTTTCAAGTCCGCCTATTAAAACATATACAACTGGGAATCCTTTTTTTAGTAATTTTCTTCCTAATGATTTTATAAGGCCTCTATCACTTTCCGCATATATGAATACTGGTTGATCTGTTCTTAGAAGATGAAGAGATCTAAGAGCTTCTTTTTTAGGAAAGTTTCTGGCTCCGTTAATTTTTTCTTTTTCATATTCTTCTTTAATTCTTATATCGATAAGTTGACCTTTTCGCATGTTAGCTCTAAATTCTTCTGGGGTTAAATATGTAACTTTTAGATTTTTAGAATTTCTTTTTAAAGCAAATAAAAGACCAATAGAAATACCAAGAACTATAGGAAGAATGAAACTACTTAATTCTATATCACTTAAAAACATTATCAATCACCTTTTTCTTTGAAAGTCATTAATATTATAGTAGAGATGAAAACTATTGTCAATAAAACAATTTTGTATTATAATATCATATGTTATATAATAATATAGGAGTGAAATAAATGATAACTACAAATGATTTTAAAACTGGAGTTACGATTGAATACGAAGATAGTATCTATCAAGTAATCGAATTTCAGCATGTTAAACCTGGTAAAGGTGCAGCTTTTGTTAGAACAAAGCTCAGAGATTTAAGAACAGGCGCGGTAATTGACAAGACCTTTAA
>JAQUZK010000115.1 GCA_028691335.1 Candidatus Izemoplasmatales bacterium | reverse complement strand
TCTTCCATCAAAGATATATATGAACAATTCATAATACCTTCCTTGGCTAGATATGAATGCGATTCAAACATTGAAGAAATATGTATTTGGAAGGAACATGCAAGAACCTCTATAGTAAGAACAATTCTTGAATCATCATATCCTTACTTAATAAGACAAAAGAAAGATTTAGTAAATAAATCTATTTTAGTTGCTTGTCCTCAACAAGAATATCATGAAATAGGTGCTATAATCGCTGCTAACTATTTCGCTTTAGAAGGTTTTGATGCAAAATATATCGGCGCGAATACTCCTAGCGAACAAATCTTGTCAGCGATTAAGATACTCAATCCCGATTATATAGCTTTGAGTATTACTAATTACTACAATATAGTTGTCACAAAAAAACTAACAGAGATGATAAAGAAAGACTACCCTAACACAAAAATAATCCTCGGTGGTCAAGCCACTAAAAATGAAATGACTTTACAGCAACTACAATATGATTATGTCGTCCTTACCCACGAAGATATTTTGAGATTTAAGGAGGACATCCTATGAAACTAGCTTTTCAAATAGCAAAAAGATTTTTGTTAGCATCAAAAAGACAAACTATAGTTATTATTTTAGGAATTGCAGTAGGCGTTTCTGTACAAGTTTTTATCGGTGCTTTAATCGCTGGTTTACAAGATAGTTTAGTTAATACAACTATAGGTTCTAGATCTCAAATAACCATAAATATTGAAGATGAGTATATCACTGGTTATAATGAGTTAATTGATACTATTAAAGATTCCTCTGAAAATATAAGAGTAATCACTCCAACTATTACAACCAGTGGTTCTTTAATTAAAAACTCAAATTCCGAAATTATTGTTTTAAGGGGATTTGAATTTGATTCTGCAGATAATATTTATAAGCTTACTGAAAAACTAACTGAAGGCTCCACCCTTCCAGATGAGGATAATGAAATTTTATTAGGAATAAACCTTAAAGAAAATTTAGGAATCGATATTGGTGATACAGTTGAATTCGATTCAGCTATTTATGATAACCGAGATTTTAAAGTCGTTGGATTCTTTGACTTTGAAGTTAATGAAATCAATAATACCTGGACTATATCCACCATCAATACAGTTCAAGCTATTATTGAACAAGGTGATGTGGTTGGAAACATTGAAATGCAATTAAATGAAGTATTTGATGCCGAGGATTTTACTAAAACCGAAATCGCAAAAAATATTGATAACAAGTATAATATTAGTACTTGGATTAGTGAAAATGAATCATTATTGTCAGGTCTTCAAGGACAGAGTATTTCTTCATTGATGATCCAGATATTTGTAATCGTATCAGTAGTATTAGGTATTTCTTCTACTTTAGCAATAACAGTTTTACAAAAATCAAAACAATTAGGAATTCTAAAAGCAATGGGTATTCAAGATTCAGATGCGAGTTTGATCTTCCTATTTGAAGGTTTATTATTAGGTATCTTCGGGGCGATTGTTGGTCTGTTATTAGGTATAGGGCTTTTATATGCTTTCACTACATTCAGTGGAACAGATATCCCAATAAGCTTTGATTTAGGATTCTTAGCTTTGTCAGCCGGAATAGCAATAGCTGCTTCAATGATAGCCGCATTAATACCAGCTCTAAAATCTAGAAAATTAAGTGTAATAGAGGTGATTCGTAATGGCTAGTATCTTAAGTCTAAGAAAGATTAATAAAACATATGGAGAAAACACCAAAAATCCAACAAAAGTTTTATTTGATGTTGATTTAGAATTTGAAGAAAGTTCTTTTAACTCAATTATCGGGCAATCCGGATCAGGAAAATCAACTTTATTAAACATTATTGGTTCTTTAGACCGGCCAACTTCAGGAAATATATATTTTAAAGAGGAAGATTTAGGTAAACTCAGCAACAAACAATTAGCTGAGTTTAGAAATAGATCATTAGGATTTATTTTTCAGTTCCATTATCTTCTACCTGAGTTTACTGCTATGGAGAACGTGTTAATGCCATATCGGATATCGAAAAAAGAAATCACTGAAGATGTTACTTCAAGAGCTGAAGAATTATTAGATATTGTTGGTTTAGGTAATTTTAAACATAAACTAGCAACAAACCTTTCAGGAGGTCAGCAACAAAGAGTAGCTATCGCAAGAAGTTTGATTAATAATCCAAGTATAGTTTTAGCTGATGAACCAACAGGAAATCTAGATAGCGATACTACTGAAAAAGTCTACGAATTATTAAGAGACATAAATAAAAAATTTAAAACTACATTTATTATAATTACACATGATAGAACTGTCGCAGAAAAAACCGATAGAGTAATTGAAATTAAAGATGGTAAAGTTTATCTAGATATTAGCAAACAAAAAACATTATAAAAACAAAAAAAGTCATAAAATTTATGACTTTTTTTGTTAGTATTTTCAATTATTCTTTTTTAGAATGAACAACTAATTGAGGGAATGGAATTTCTATTCCATTTTTATCAAGAATTTCTTTGATTCCCTTTCTTATAATACGTTCAGCTGAATATTGAGATTCAGGTAATGTTTTAGCAATTACTCTAATATTTACAGAACTATCTGCTAATTCGGTAACCCCTAAAACATTTGGTACTTCTAATAATTCTGGTATAATATCTTTGAATTTAGGCATTTCTTCGTTTAATATATCAAGTGTTCTTTGGATATCCGAATCATAAGATATACCAAACTCAATAATTGCGAAAGAATCCGCTACTGAATAGTTTATTGATTCGGTAATATTTCCGTTAGAGAATATTTTAATATCGTTTTTCCAGTTTTGTACTCTAGTTGACTTTAATCCTATATCAATAACTCTCCCCTTAAAACCATTGATTTCTACGACATCGCCTACATCGAAATGATGTTCAAATATTATAAAGAATCCAGCAATTAAGTCTTTAATCATACTCTGAGCTCCAAGCCCTATTACTAATCCTAAAATTCCAAGACCTGCAAGAGCAGGAAGTACGTCAACACCCCATATAGATAAGATAACCAATAAAGCGATAATCTTAACTGTATAGTTTATAAGAGAATTAGTTACTTTAAGCATTGTAATTCTTCTCTTTTGATTTGGCCCTTCTCTTTGTGCACTTTTCTTAAGTATCATTGATATTAATTTTAATAAAAATGATACAATCAATACTATTATTACAGTTAAAATAATATCTCCAATTTGAATTAAAATAAATTCAACTGCATCCACCCAAAAGTCGCTAGCAAATGACTGTAAATCAAATCCCCATGTGTATAGAAGTAATCCAATTGAGCCAACTATAATAAGAAAAGAAAAGATATAACTTACAACTAATAAAACTTTATTTATGCTTTCTTCCTTCCTTTTAATATATGACCTTTGAAGGAATAAAAAGCCAACAACTAATAATACAGCTCCAACTGTAACTAAAATATTTACTGTATTTGATGCAAATAATACCATTGATATCACTCTCCTATCCTTAATAGTATAACAAAATTTAAAAACAAAACCAATGAATTGATAATTTTAGTTAAACAATTTTACAAATTTCTTAAACTTTAGTTCAATGAATGATTGCTAATGTTTCAATATAGTTCATAGTTAAAGTAAATAAATACACCACAGAAATGGGATTCTCTGATAAAAGTATCTGATTGTTTTATTTTCATAGATGAAGCTAGCTTTTTTAAAGAAGAGATACCAAAATAAATATTTGATCACTTTAAAAAAATATTATTTTCTAAAAAAAATGTTAATTACAAATAATAAAAGCGGCCTAATCTAGTAAAGATAATCCGCTTATTTTTTTATAAAAGCAAACTTATAATAACTGCAATACCAGTAGCTATAGCGCCTATTTGCCATGCTTTCCTTAGCCTTTTTTCCGCCAAGTTTTCATCATATGGTACGATGTCCCAATTTTTTTCATCTGATTGCTTTCTTATATTTTTTGCATATATAAAATATTCAACATAAATATAAGCAAATAATAAAACCATAATAGCTAATATAAAAATTAAACTAATCAATATGTTTTTGTAAACGGTGGTTAATGTGATTGCTAATATCATTTGTAAAATTAAAATTACTATGAATTTTGGCATAAAATATGATGATCTTTGCCATGATTGGTCAGCATAATAAGCGGTTTTAAAAAACTTATTCAGCTTGCTTTCTTGATATACATGCGATTGTTCAATAGCGTCTACTTCTAATTTAATACGGTTAATCATTAATCCAACATCCTTAATAGTAACCATTAATCTCATTGGTTTTTTTGATTGTCCGTAAATTAACATCCAACCACCTGTATATTTTATACTTCTTGAATCTATTTTAGAAATCTCAATATATTTAATTTGTTGTTTAACAACACCTTTAACTCTTAATGTTATTTTTTCATCATCTAATATAAATTCTGCTTTTGTAAATCGATCATAACCCTCATACAAAAGCACATCATAAAATATAAAAAACACTGCTAATCCAATTAAATAATACTCTTCTATAATAATACCTAAAATAAGCAACAAAACACTAGTTGGTAACCCAATAATTAACATCCATTTTTGAATTTTTTTCAAATGACTCCGATAAACAAATTTTTCTTCCACATTAACCCTCCTAAGAGATTTATACTTGAATATATTATATCATAATAAATATAAATATACCTACAAAATGTTCATTTAATCTTTTGTAAGTGAACATTGCACTGCTACGAGAAAGTGATACACATGCCCCCTTTAGGAAAAAAAATTAATAGATATTCTTGTGTTTTACTAAAATTAAATAAAAAAGTCTTTCCCATTAAAACGGCTAAATCGCTAGATTTAGTGCTGTTTTCATATAGAGATAAACTTGGTATAATCAATATGGGTTGTATGACCTATTTTGCCACAATTTTACACCCCTAGCGAGAATTTTTACACCCCCACCTGAAAAAATTGCACCACTAAATTATGGCTTAGTTTGGAGGTTTTATTTTTGAAATTTTTCTAGTGCTAATTTCTTTGTGTCAAAATAGATTATTCCACTATATAGTTAGTGTTGGGTATCGAACGGATGTTGCTAAGGAGCTTATTCCTATAGTACAAGAAGAGCAAGATCATCAATAATTCTGGATAATCCT
>JAQUZK010000114.1 GCA_028691335.1 Candidatus Izemoplasmatales bacterium | reverse complement strand
TGAGCCGTTTTAATGTTTATCCTCGAATTTCTAGCGATTACATCTAAAACAACGTCATCGTTCATTAAACTAATGACCTTTTCAGTATGTAATCGCTATTTTGTAAATATCTAATTGGAGACTCATTCAGAACAAATGGTTTTTTACAAGACTTACACTTATACCTTTATATTCCATTTCTAGTCCTACCATGCTTAATCAAGGAATTTAATGACCCGCATTTGGGACAAGCATTAAACTTTGCCATAATCGTTCCTTATACTATAAAAGCGAATACTTTATTCACAGGAACGTCGCCAAACAAATCAGGAATAGAATACTCGCTTTTATGGGTCATATTAGAATTGTCTGACAATCATAATATACATTTTTCCCACATATAAAAATACCTCCAAAGTATCTTACTATAATTTTTACTCATAACCTTTTTTCTTAAAAGATTACTTTTTTTTAATAGTGTCTACTTTAGAGGTATCATATCATTCTTATCTAACTTTTTATAATAATAACTTATTATTTTCTTAAAAAATCCGCTAACGATTTAACCATTACACCAGTTCCGCCATGTTTGTCCTCATAAGCAGTACCTGCGATATCTATATGAATCCATTTGTTTTCTTTCTCTACAAAGTTTTCTAAGAAACAAGCTGCTACACTAGCTCCAGCTAATCTATTAGCACTACTATTCTTCATATCCGCAGAAAAGCTCTTTAATTCTTTTCTATATCCATCAGACATTGGCATTTGCCATAGCAATTCATTGTTTTTATTACTAACAGCAATTAATGAATCTAAAAACTCTTGATTATTTGTAAATACTCCAGTATATTCTTTACCTAATGCCGCAACAATAGCACCTGTTAAAGTCGCAATATCAATTAGCTTAGTAGCTCCTTCTTTTTGAGCAAACCAAAGCGCATCTGCCAAAGTTAATCTACCTTCAGCATCTGTAGAAAGTATTTCTATAGTCATTCCATTGGCAGCAGTCAATATATCATCTGGTACAATAGCATCATCTCCAATACGGTTATCAGTAGCTGCTATTACTACATCAACATTAACCTTCGATTTAAGCTTAGCTACAATCTCGATTACACCAAGAACTGTAGCAGCTCCTGCCATATCACATTTCATAGAAGGCATCCCTGTAGTTGTCTTTAAAGAATATCCTCCTGTGTCATACATAACACCTTTACCAACAAGGCCAATAATTTCTTTATCATCTTTATCACCAGTATATCTTACATGAATTAATTGAGGTTCGTCTTTACTTCCCTTATTAACTCCAAGGTAAGATCCCATCGACATATCTTCACATTCTTTTTTACCATAAATAGAAACTTTAATATTATCTAGTTCTTCTAAACCTTTAGCGTAGTTAGCTAAATCTCTAGCATTAAGATAATTATAAGGTTTATTTACTAGATCTTTTGTTTTGTTTATCGCTTCGCCATAAACAATTCCTTCATTTACTAAATCTTCTAAATTATTACTATCGTAGTAATATACGTCTATATTATTTTGTTTTTCCTTGGATTTAAAAGTTAAGAATTTATAGCTTGATACAACCAAATGTTCAAACAAACTCTTAACATTTTCATTCTTAAAAGTGTCAACTAAAACCAATAGATCACTTTTTAAATTAAATAGTGCATTAAAGCCTTTTTCCAAAGCTTTATCTTCGTTAATAAAGATTACTTTTTTAGCTGCAATTTTACCTAAAGTATTTATAGTTTCTAAATCATTTTCTAAGTCATCTACCATAACACCTAAACTATTAAGTAAACCTTTGACAATTTCATTTTCTGAATTCTTTGATAAAACTAAAATCTTTTCTTCTTTTTCTACATTAAACAAAACTTGTTTCTTGAACATACCTTTTCCTCCATCTATTCATATTTATTTATATATTTTATCTTTGCTAAATCAGTAATTTTTTTAATAAATTCTGTCTTAGCATCTGTGTAGGCATCACGATTATTCTGATATTTTTTAGCTAAAGAAAGTTTCATTTCTTCATACTCTTTAGCAGCTTGGGGGTATTCTTTCAAATAATCCCTAAAATATAACTCATCATTGTCTCCAGCAAATCTTAGATGAAGATGAAATACCTTTTCCGCAAAACCTGATTCTGTATATCCTTTATTAAAAGAAACTCTTTTTTCAGTACTACTCATTTTCCTATAACCCAATGAAATTATCTTCTCAGTTATATTCTCTATAGACTCTTCTTTTTCTATTTCTAACAATATATCTACGATATCTTTAGCCCAAATTTTTGCAATAGATGTAGACCCAATATGTTCTATTCTTCTAATTAAAAATGAGTGTAAACCTATAGATAGATTTTTTTCTTCTTCTTTATAATTATTTTCCCATTCATCTTTATGATTAACAAGAAAAATAGGAAATAATTCCCATAACTCTTCGTTAGTCATCTCACTTAACTTCTTTTTCAAAAACTTATGATCTCCTTAAATACTAATTACTATTAACTCTACACTTACTTCTCTTTTCTTGATACATCGCTTTATCTGCTAAATTAATCAAATCAGAAGAACAACTACCATCATCAGGATACACGGCAAAACCAATACTGACGCCATTGAATCTAGAGAAACTTAACATCTCATCATGGAGATTACACTTAAAAATATCGAGTTCAAATCTTTCAATATTTTTTGTTATTAAACAAACAAACTCATCTCCTGCAAAACGATATATTTCTCCAAAATTCTTCAAAAGTTTCTTTGCAGAAACACTAAATTGTTTAATATAATTGTCTCCAACTAAATGATCATAACTATCATTAATATCTTTCAAATTATCTAAATCCATAAATAAAACCGAAAAACTCTTGTGGCTAAATATTAAATTATCCATGTCTTCCAACAATGAATATCTATTTTTTATTCCAGTAAGCATATCTTTATAAGCTATTCTATTTATTGTATCTAAGCTCAACTTTAATTTAACTATTTGGTGCATCATTAGATATGATGATATAGCCACATTAGATAAAAGAATAATCAAAGCTAAAAACATCCAAGTATTCGGTGATAAATAATATCTAATTATAATCACAGTGCAAAAGATTGTAAATCCTAAGAACAACAATAAATATTGATTGTTTGAACTAGCCTTATTCAAAACTACTGAGAACTTCTTCATAGAAAATTTTAAAATAACTACAAAGGACACTAAAAACAAGAAAGTTTGTATGATAAAAACCCCCAAAGTTAAGTCAACAAAACCAATTATATGTGCTAGTCCATAGGCAATAGTATTCACTATCATTGTATAACTCCAACTATAAAGAACCACTGTAAACAACTTCTTCAAACTCATATCATATAAATACTTCAATGGAAAAACATATATTAGCCCGATTATAACTATTCTGAAAGTTGTTTCATCTTTTATCCCAAC
Organism: Candidatus Izemoplasmatales bacterium; assembly: GCA_028691335.1. Classification (GTDB taxonomy): domain Bacteria; phylum Bacillota_I; class Bacilli_A; order Izemoplasmatales; family Hujiaoplasmataceae; genus UBA2289. The sequence continues at coordinate 1,768 of JAQUZK010000114.1, read as the reverse complement.
GAAATAAACTGTCAAAGCTAATAAAAGAGTAAAACAGAAAATAACTAAAAAAACTGTCAAAGTCGGTTTTTTCTTCTTAGACAAAATATGCGTAAAAAAAAGATTGACTATTAAAACCATAAGCGAGTTTAATATAGCAAATAACATTGTCCGCTCCTCAAAAAAAATGTTCATATAAATAATATTTATATGTTTTAAAAACTCTTGTATTATCAATTATACCAAACAAAAAAATTTTTTAAATCTATTTCTTGATTTTTATTAACTTAAATCAAAATAACAAAAATATTATATAAAAAAAACTTTCAAGATTTAAAAACATCTTATGATTTAATTGTTTTAAAAAAATTTCTATGTTAAAATACCATCAAAGATAGAATAGTTGAGGTGGCAAGTAATGTCAAACAATGATTTATTAGTAGATTTGTATGATTTAGACTTTAGTAGTATTGATATACCTATTACAATTAAAAGAGTATTATCTCCAAACAGTGATGAAGTAGTAGAATACATCGGCAAACATTTTTCACCTAAATGGGCTTCTGAAGCAAAAGCTGCAATGTATAAAAATCATCCTACTTGTTTTGTAGCTGTTGATAACAAGGAAATTGTTGGTTTTGCTTGTTATGACGCAACTGCTAAGGGATTCTTCGGACCTCTAGGAGTGAGTGATGATTATCGTAAAAGAGGAATCGGAAAAGCACTTGTCATGAAATGTATGGAAGGATTATTTTACGATGGCTATGGATACGCAATTATCGGTGGCGTAAGTGAAAAAACCCAGAAATTCTATTACGATGCCTGCAAAGCAATACCGATTGTAAACAGTAGAAAAGTTTATAATAGACTAATTGACAGATAATTTAATTTAAAAAAAATTAATGTAATAAAAAACGGTACTAGTTTCTAACTAATACCGTTTTTTTATCCTTTAATAGATCCTGATGATAAACCTGTAACAAAATATTTTTGTAGTAAAAGATAAAATATTATTACTGGAATCATCGCCATCGTTGTCATCGCAAATACATATCCCCAATCAGTTTGTGAATGGGCTTTAAAAAACATACTAATAGCCACAGGTAAAGTTCTAATTTCATCAGACTTCAAAATCGCTTGAGACCACCCAAGTTCTTCAAAAGGAAACAAGAAATTCAAAATACTAACAGCCGCAATGGATGGAGAAGCCATCGGTACTATAATATGACGATAGACTGTAAAAACACTACCACCATCCATAAAAATTGATTCATCTAACTCACTTGAAATGTTATCTTCAATATAACCTTTAAGTAAGAATGTTGAAAAAGGAATAACCCAAGCTGTATAAAACAGAATCACACCCCATAATTTATTCGTAAGTTTAAACCAACTCGCTAATTCAAACTGAGGAACAATTAAGGCTAATCCAGGAACTAACATTATTGATATAATAATTCCAAAAATTATTTTTTTCCCTGGAATATTTAATCTAGCAAAAGAGTACGCTAATAATGATGATATTATTCCAGATAACAAAACAGTCATAAACGCAACGAATAATGTATTTAACAAATATCTTAAAAACAATACATTTTCGATAATATATTGAAAATTACGAAAATCCAAAATCTTAAGACTAGGGAAAAAATCTGGTGGATAGATAAAAGTTGTTGCGTTGTCTTTTAAAGCTGAAACAATCATATAATACATCGGAATAACCATAATCAGTAATCCTAACGCAGTTATCGAGTACTTAATCACTTCAAAGATTAATCTTCTTTTTTTA
>JAQUZK010000113.1 GCA_028691335.1 Candidatus Izemoplasmatales bacterium | reverse complement strand
TGATAAAACTTTCTTTAAGTTATGGAATACTTCAGCGCCCATTCTTAAAGCTTCTCTAAAACTTTTAGCACCTACTGGCATAATCATGAATTCTTGGAAATCCACGTTATTATCAGCGTGTGATCCCCCGTTGATAATGTTCATCATTGGTGTTGGTAGTTGTTTTGCGTTGAATCCACCTAAATATAAATATAAAGGCAATCCTACAAATTCAGCTGCTGCTCTAGCAACTGCCATTGAAACTCCAAGTATTGCGTTAGCTCCTAATTTAGATTTATTAGGTGTTCCGTCTAATTCTAACATAATCTTATCAATTGATGTTTGGAATGTAACGTCAAAGCCGATTAGGTTAGGTGCGATTACTTCATTAACGTTTTTAACTGCTTGTAATACACCTTTTCCAAGATATCTTGATTTATCTCCGTCTCTTAATTCAATTGCTTCATGTTCACCTGTTGAAGCTCCACTTGGAACTATTGCACGACCGAAAGCACCTGATTCTGTAAAAACTTCTACCTCTACAGTTGGGTTCCCTCTTGAATCTAATACTTCTCTTGCATAAATGTTGCTAATATTTGGCATAAAATCCACTCCTTTTTCTTATATTTTTATTTAATAAGTTTGTTTAACTCCTAAATATACTCCAATAACAAATACTAATAATGTTAACCATGCATTAATGTTAAAACTTAAAAACAAGCTTCCTATAAACGATTCCAAAATATAAAGATATAAACTACCACTAAAGAATAATGAAGGCATATCATTAATCAAAACAGTTAGATATAATGTAGGAAAAAAGAAAATTATAAACGCTTGAATTACCATGAAAAAACCTGTAATTACAATATATACAATATGTGGAAACTCATATTGTCGTCTGACCATTTTCCCTATTTGCATACTACTCAAAAAGAATAATATACCTGCAAAACTAACTGGTAATTGTGTTTGAAGATAGTAATCTATAAAACCAATTAAAACTCCAATTAAAATCGATAACACTCCACCATAAAGTATAACATAAAGCAAATCTTTTAGTTTAAGATATTTCAAACTTGTATCAAATCTATTCAATTATCGATACTCCCGTCATAGCACTTGGTTTTTCTAAGTCAAGTATTTTTAACATTGTAGGCGCTATATCTCCTAAAGTTCCCATTTGTCTTAATTTAACATTCTTATCAGTCACAATAAAAGGAACAAGGTTTGTTGTGTGTGCAGTAAAAATCGAACCGTCTTCCGCAATCATTTTTTCACAATTACCATGATCTGCCGTCAATAAAGCAACACCGCCAACCTCTAATACTTTTTCCACTACTTTTCCAACACAATCATCAACCGCTTCTACTGCCTTAATGGCAGCTGGAATAACCCCAGTATGACCAACCATATCACCGTTTGCGAAATTCAAGATGACCACATCATGAACTCTAGAATCTAACTCTTTAATAACCGCTTCTGTTATTTCATAAGCGCTCATTTCTGGCTTTAAATCGTAGGTAGGAACTTTCGGTGAAGGAATTAAAACTCTCTTAGCGTTTAAGATATTCTTATCAACTCCACCATCAAAGAAAAATGTCACATGTGCGTATTTTTCAGTCTCTGCTATTCTTAATTGATGTAATCCTTGTTCAGAGATATAATCACCAAACATATCAGTTAAATCATTTAATTCAAAAGCAATTTCTCCACTTACAGAATCAGCATATTTCATTGTAGAAACAAATGTGATGTTTTTAGGGCCGTTTTCAGTGTTAAGAGAAGTCAATACTTTCGGATTAGAATAAGCAGTTGAAATTTGAATAGCTCTATCTGGTCTAAAATTCATAAATATAATTGAGTCATTATCTTTTATTAAACCTTTCTCATCAACCAAGAAAGGTATAACAAACTCATCGTTTACTCCAGCTTGATAAGATGCAAGTACACCATCTCTAGCTGAATCAAACTTATCACCCTTACCAAAACTCATCACATCATACGCTTTTTGGATTCTTTCCCAATTTTTATCTCTATCCATTGCGTAATATCTTCCTGAAACAGTAGCTATTTTACCGTAATTAATTTCTTTCATATAACTTTCTAAGTCATCAATATAATCAACCGCAGATTGTGGACCCACATCTCTACCATCTAAAAACGCATGTACATATGTGGTTTCTACACCTACATCTTTTGCGGTTTTTAACATCTCTTTAATATGTAAGATATGAGAATGAACCCCTCCATCAGATAACAATCCAAAAAGGTGTAACTTCGAGTTATGTTTCATAGTGTTTTTAAAAGCTGCTAGATAAGCATGATTAGTCTTAAACACTCTTTCTTTCGCCGCTTTATTAACCCTAGTTAAAGACTGATAAACTACTCTACCAGCACCTATATTCATATGTCCAACTTCAGAATTACCCATTTGGCCTTCTGGTAATCCAACAGCTTCTCCAGAAGCTTCTAACAAAGTGTTCGGATAAGTCTTAAAGAAATTATCTAAATTAGGTTTTTTCGCAAGACTATAAGCATTTCCTGGGCCGCTATCTGTCATACCGATCCCATCCATAATAATTAATACTACTGGCTTTTTCATAATTGCTCACCTCAGTTTATTTTAACAGTGTTATTATACTATATTTTCGATATTTTTAAAAGGTATATGATGTGTATTGTAAACACTTACATGTTTTAAAAATATGAATATTTATTAATATAATTTTGATATAATATAATCGAGGTGATAAAATGCCAATTTCAAAAATAGAAAAACTAAGAAATATTTTATTGAGAAAAATAGGTAAAGGCAATATAAATTACGCTATTCCCGATTTATGGAATGCTTGGGATTATCAAGGCCAAGAAATGAAGAAATTACCAAGTCATGAATTATTGGTTAATCCTTACCGTTTTTTTTCAAGCGTCATTGATCAATATATCCTACCAAATAAACTTAAAAACAAAGACTACTTAAAGTCATTATCCCAAGTAAAAGGAAGAAAACTTTCAAAAGATGAACAAGGTGGAGACTGGGTCAGAAAATCAGTATTGTACTCCACGATGATTAGAACTAGTTCTGCTTGGGATCATGACCGTTCATTCTCATTAGATATCAATAACTTTGATAACCTAAAAGAAACTGGAACTTTTGTTAAGATGCTAGCATTACTTCCGCTATTGAAGAAAATGGGAGTCGATACTCTATATTTATTACCAATTTCTAGATTTTCACTAAAAGACAAGAAAGGCGAACTAGGTTCTCCGTATGGAGTGGCTAGTTTCTTTGAATTAGATCCTAATCTAAAAGAAGAAATGACAGGAGACTTAATGAGCTTAGAAGAAGAGTTTCAAGCTTTAGTTGAAGCCTGCCACATGATCGATATGAGAGTAGTTATCGATATTATTCCAAGAACCAATGCCGTGGAAAACGACCTTATAAAAGAACATCCAGATTGGTTTTATTGGATTAAAGCTGATGAATCAAAAAACTTCAGGGTTCCTTTCGTTAAAAGTCTTGAAAACACCATCTCTCCAGAGCCTAAATATATGCAAGAAGTCTACGCTTGCGAAGATGTTAAAAGACATATTAATATGTTCCAATTTGACCCAAAAACACAAGACCCTGATTTATATTCAAAAATAAAAAAAGATTCAAAAGACATAATTGAAGATATCGAAAAGCATTTTAACCTTAAAATCGCTCCTGCCTTTTCGGACCATATTAATGATGTTCAACCACCTTGGACAGATGTTACATTCTTTAGAATGTTTTTAGATCATCCTAAAGAAACAAGGAAGTACCTAGAAAAAAATAACACACCTCCATATATATTATTTGACACAATCAAAAGCAACTTGTTTCCAGGTGATAAGCCTAATATTGAACTATGGGATACTTTAAAAAACATTATTCCATACTATCAAAAAACTTATGGAATTGATGGCGCTAGAATTGATATGGGACACGCTCTTCCACAAGACTTATTGCATTTAATCCTAACCGAAGCTAGAAAAGTTGATAAAGATTTCGCCTTTATAGCCGAAGAATTAAATCCTGACAACGCAGAAAAAGCTAAAAAAGCTGGATACAATATAATTATTGGCAATGGTTTTTGGATGGAACCAAGAATCTGGGAAAAGAAACTACACAAGTTCATCTATGGCGCTCCAGAAATTGCATTACCAATGTTTGCGTGCAGCGAAACCCATGATACTGCGAGAATCGCAGGCAGAGATGGCGGTCGTACTCTAGCGAGAATGACTACTGTATTAAACATGATGTTGCCAAATCTTGTTCCTTTTATCAATAGCGGCCAAGAAGTATATGAAATTCAACCGATGAACACCGGTATAGACTGCACTAATGATGATAAGTTCAAATTACCAGCAAATGATTTGTTCTATGGTAAATTAGCTTTATTTGATAAATACGCAATCCATTACCTAAACCATGATCGATGGGAACTTGCAGATCATCTAGACGGAGTTAAAAACATTCGTAATTCTTGGCTAGAACAAATAACTGACTTAGCTTGCTACGAGCCATTATACTTCAATGAGTTTGACTCACCAGCAATCGGAGTATCTTACTTTAATAAAAATACTGGTAAATGCTTACTAGTTGTAGCTAATTCCAATGTATACAGCGATATTCATTGTCATTCAGATTTGCATAAACTAAGAGAAAAAGCAAACAATTATAACAATTTCGGAAAGTTACTTTACTCAACTTATGAGTTTGGTAGAGATTACCATGATTTCTCACCTGATGGAAAGATTTATTTTCAATTAGGAGCTGGAGAAGTGAAAATCATTGAATTTTAATAATTATACAAGCCAAGTAAAAAATACTTGGCTTTTTTATAGAAAAAAGCTAAGACTTGATAAATCTTAGCTTATTTATTTGTGTTTTATTAGTTTGTGATATTAGTTTTATAGTTATTAAATACTTTCATCAACCTGATTAACAAAATAGAATACACAAATACCTCTAAAGGAGTTTTTACAATTCTTAAAGGTAATTGGGGTAAAAAAGTAGCGTTACTATATACAATTACAACCCAAAGTGGAGTAAGCACTAAAGATACAATTATTTGCAAGATTATTACTGAAAAGATAATTCGATGACATTTATCATCTTCATCTTTATTAAAATAAATAAACATGAAACCTGCTAGAACACCCAATATCCCAAGACCTAGAATTAAATAGATT
>JAQUZK010000112.1 GCA_028691335.1 Candidatus Izemoplasmatales bacterium | reverse complement strand
TCTTGTTACTCCAACAATGTTTTCTAAACCACTAATAATATTTAAGGTTATTTCTTCATTCACATCAAACGCATAATAAGCATATTCTCCGCGAACTTTAGACAACTTACTAATTACATGAGGTTCTATTTCAGCGATTACTTTTGCTATTTCTCTAGCTATTCCCGGATCGTTTTTAGCTAAAATAATCATTCTTTCTTTAGCTAAGCAAGGTTCTATTTGAACATTAGGATAGTTAACTGAATTAAGTATTTCTCCCTTTTCAATATAACTCATCATTTGCTTAGCTGCCATTATGGCGCAATTATCTTCTGATTCTTCTGTTGAAGCACCTAAATGAGGAAACGCAATAACATTATCCATGTTAGCTACATAATAATCAGGAAAATCTGTAACATACTTTTTGATTATTTTTTCCTCTAGAGCCCATTTCAAGTCTTCATCATTAACCAATAAATCACGACTGAAATTTAATAAAACAGCGCCAGGTTTGATGTTTTTAAAAACTTCTTTATTAATCATGTGTTTAGTTGAATCTAACAATGGTATATGCAAACTTATATAATCAGCGATTGGATATGACTCTTCTAAATTATTGTTAATTTCGATAGAAGGATTAAGTAAAGCTTTAGCTTGTTCGCTAACAAACGGATCAAAACCGATAACTTTCATACCTAGTGCATCACAAGCATTAGCTACTTTACCACCAATAGCTCCTAAACCCATAACTAAAATAGTTTTTCCTAATATTTCATTTCCAGCAAAAGCAGCTTTTGCTTTTTCTATCGATTTCAAGATATTTTCATCAGATTTATTGTTTTTAACCCAACCAATACCTCCTAATAAATCTCTAGCAGTCATCAACATTCCGGCGATAACAAGTTCCTTTACTCCATTAGCATTAGCACCAGGAGTATTAAAAACAACTACACCAGCATCTGCCATCTTTTCTAGAGGTATGTTGTTGACACCAGCACCAGCTCTAGCCACTGCAAGAAGTTCTTTGTTAATAGGAAAATCATGCATATTAAAACTTCTCACTAAAATTAATTCTGAACTTTGAGTGTTTTCAACTACTTCATAATTTTTAGTAAAAACATTTAATCCTACAGGTGATATCTTATTTAAACAACTAACCTTCATTTAGAACCTTCCTCTCAAAATTACCCATAAACTCAACTAAAGCTTTAACACCTTCAATTGACATAGCGTTATAGATAGAAGCACGCATTCCGCCTACTGATCTATGACCTTTTAAGTTAACTAAGTTCGATTCAGTCGCTTCTTTTATAAAACGAGCATTAATTTCTTCACTATCAGTAACAAAGGTAACATTCATCAATGAACGGTCTTTCTTTTCAACTGTTCCTTTGAAAAGTTTTGAGTTATCAAGGAAATCATAAAGTAAATTAGCTTTTTCTAAGTTCTTTTTGTACATAGCTTCGATACCACCATTTTCAAGTAGGTGTTTAAATACTAAGCCACAAATATATATTCCATATGTTGGTGGAGTATTATATAAAGAATCTTTATCAGCGTGAATTTTATAACTAAGCATTGTCGGACAATATTCAGGTAATTCATCAGTTAAAAGATCTTCTCTTATAATAACTATTGTAGTCCCAGCTGGCCCAATGTTTTTCTGTGCTCCAGCAAAAATCAAAGCGAATTTGGAAACATCTATTGGCTCAGACAGAATATTTGAAGACATATCTGAAACAAGATCTTTACCTTTAGTGTCAGGTAAATCATTGAACTTAGTTCCATAGATAGTGTTATTTTGACAAATATAAACATAATCAGCTTTAGGATCAATTTCAAGATTATTTAGGTCAGGAATATATGTAAAGTTCTTGTCTTCTGAACTAGCTATCTTGTTAGCTTTAAGATATTTACCAGCTTCTTTTATCGCCTTTTTCGCCCACTGGCCAGTTACTATATAATCAGCGACTTTGTTTTTCATTAAGTTAAGAGGAACCATTGAAAACTGTAAATGTCCACCGCCTTGCAAAAATAAAACCTTATAGTTGTCAGGAATGTTCATCAAGGTTCTCAAATCAGCTTCCGCTTCTTTGATAATCCTATCATATGTTTTTGAACGATGTGACATTTCCATAACTGACATTCCACTATTTTCATAGTTCAACATTTGATCAGCTGCTTTTTGTAGTACTTCCTCTGGCAAAACTGCCGGTCCGGCAGAAAAATTATAAACTCTATTCATATTTATCACCTTTCCTATAATATTTTTTTACCTTCAAGATAATAACGTTTTTCTTCTGCTTCTCCTAAAGAAAAAGATTTGCGTGGAAGAACTCCGTTCTCTCTAATATAAGGTAATAACATTTCTCTTTCTAGAGCAGGCATTGTTATACCTACACAATCATGATTGTTTTTAACTATTTTCTTCAAACTATCAATACCATGAACAAAATCAATTTCAACATATTTATTTTTTTCTAAAAATTCATCAATTATTTCTTGAATCTCTTTAATCGCTAGAAACGGATTTTCTGGAACCTTCAACTTATAGTTTTGATCATTAAAGTAAATATCTAAATTACCGTTTCCTTGAAGACGATTCTCAAGAATCTTTATAATACTCATGTCTACATTGAATAAAACACGATGAATTGGTTCAAAAGTTAATCCTTCATCATATAGAGAAATCATTTCCACCAACGCATATCTAGCGGGATGAGTATTTTTTTCTTCTTCAGAGAGATTTTTCTTGATATTTTCCCAACACACTTTAGCAGAAGCTAACGAATGATTTCCGTCTCCCACTATTAAATTTAAATCGTTAGGTAGTTTTTCAATAGCTTCTATAATAGGTTTTGTATCGTTAATCTCATAACCTTTTACATGTCCACCATTCATGTTAAGTTTAAAATCATAAACTTTTTTATATTTTTTACGGTTTTTGTATAGATTTTTAATGATTAATTCATCTTTATCATCCACTAAAACTAAAACATGAGGCAACTCAATTGGAGCATTCTCACGGATAGTTACTCTTGGGGGTATTCTTTCCGGAACTGTTTTTTCTGTAGCTGCTATTTTTCCTTTTTTTCCAGTTTCATACTCATAACAATCTAAATCAATTGCGACAACAAGCCCCAATCTTCTTTCTACGTAAGGTGTTTGTCTTTCCACAAGTATAAAACCTTCATGTTCTTCAAACAGATGGTTTTTTAGATACAAATCCATATTGTAGTTAACTCGACCGATCTTATGCTTGATTTCATCATCTAGATAAGCTTCGGGTAAAATCAAATGGTATGTAGACGCTTGATTATCTACATACAATTTGAGCTTGTTCCAGTATTCTGGTTCAGAAGTAAACTGATCACAGGCAATTACTGCCCATTTCTCCTTATCAATCGAAGGAATAGGCAGTAAAATTTTTGGCGTAACTACTACGCTCATTAAACGATACCTTGATCCATCATCGCATGATAAACTCTCATAAATCCTGCAATGTTGGCTCCTACCACTAAATTACGGTGATCAGTATATTTTCTTGCTTCTGTATAAGCTTTATTAAAAATTTGGGCCATAATATCTTGAAGTTTTTCATCTACTTCATCATATGTCCAAGGGATATGCATAGCATTTTGAGTCATTTCTAACCCTGATACAGCAACTCCACCAGCATTAGCTGCTTTTCCAGGAGCGAATAATATATCAGCGTGTTGTAAATATTTAGTTGCTTCAATAGTAGTTGGCATATTAGCGCCTTCAGCTACTAAGAAACATCCGTTTTCAACTAGAGCTTGAGCAGCTTCTAGTGGTAATTCATTTTGTGTAGCACAAGGTAAAGCTATATCACAAGGTACTGTCCAAATATTAGATGGATTGGAATCATATGTAGCTGATGGACGATATTGTAAATATTCAGTAGAGAATTCAGGATTCTTTTCTGTTAACATCTTTACAATATTTAAATCAAGACCATTATCATCATGAACAAAACCATTTATATCTGATAAAGCGATAACTTTAGCGCCCATTTCTTGAGCTTTTAAAGCTGCGTGCATACCAACTTTTCCTGAACCGGAAATAATAACTTTTTTACCTTCAATTGTATCATTACGGTAAACTTTTAACATTTCTCTAACAAAATAAAGTAAACCATGTCCAGTAGCTTCTTTTCTTCCTAAAGAACCACCATATGTTAAACCTTTACCAGTCAAAACTCCTGTACTTTCATTTCTTATTTTCTTATACATTCCATAAAGATATCCGATTTCTCTAAAACCTACTCCAATATCTCCAGCAGGAACATCAGTATCTGCCCCAAGATGGCGATATAATTCTAACATGAAATTTTGACAAAAGCGCATAATTTCAGCGTCAGATTTACCACGAGGATTAAAGTCAGATCCACCTTTTCCACCACCCATTGGTAGTCCAGTTAGAGCGTTTTTAAAAGTTTGTTCAAAACCTAAAAATTTAAGAATTGATTCATTCACAGAAGGATGAAATCTTAGTCCACCTTTGTAAGGTCCAATCGCAGAGTTAAATTGAACTCTATACCCACGATTAACATTTACTTTGCCTTGATCATCAATCCAAGTTACTCTAAACTTTACGATTCTCTCTGGTTCAATGATTCTTTCCATTATTCCAAACTTTTGGATATTAGGATCGTTTTCTACAATAAAGCTCATAGCTTCGAAAAATTCTTCAACTGCTTGAAGATATTCTGGTTGAGAACCATTTCTTTCTTTTGTGGTTTCAAACAGGGAGTTTAAGTATTCATTTGTAAACAATTTATTCGCCTCACTTTTTATATTTTTTTCGATTATAAAAATCGATAGTCATCAGTCGTAAAAAAAAGCATAGAAAATGCCACTAAATTTTACGTTAAAAGCTCTCTTTCTTATACTTCATTATACTAGTTATAATCAACACTAATGATTATACAATGAAAGCGCTTTTAAAACAAGTGCTAATTTCTTTTTTTTATATTGAATTCCTTTATTTATCTTGATATTTTAAAAAAGCAAAAAGCGAGTAATAACTCGCTTAAACTATTCAATTATAGTTATCCAACCTTTAGGTGCTTCAATATCCCCAAAGTATATACCAATTAAAGTATCATATAATTTTCTTGTAATCGGTCCTACTTCTGTTTCACTATAAAAAACATGTTTATTGCCGTTAAAGTCAATTCTTCCTATTGGAGTAATAGCTGCAGCTGTGCCACAAGCTCCTGCTTCTTTTAATTCATCTAGATTGCTAATTAAAAC
>JAQUZK010000111.1 GCA_028691335.1 Candidatus Izemoplasmatales bacterium | reverse complement strand
TAACAACAATAACATCAGGAATATAATTTGTTATATCCCATTTGCCACCATCCGTAAACACGGTGTTTGAAGCATCTATAGCAATATATTCAAAAGCCTTAGGAATATTTTGTGTCTCAGAAATACTACCGCCAGATGTGTTCCACCCTCTTGAAACTCCCCATCCACTAGCTGAAAATATAGAAATCTCAGAATCTAGTAAAAAACTAGTCAAATATGCAAAAGCTCTTAAACCATCAGAATTAACAGTAGTTTTAGCGTCTGATAAACTCCCTAAATTACCATACCCTGTAGATGATGAAGCTGCGATAAATTGAAGATTAAAAGATTTAGGCTTAGGAGGATCGGTGAAGTAACCATCAGTTTCGATTTTAGTAACAGCTGTATCAGAATCAATAGCTTCACTTCTTTTTAAAACTTTAACTGTAAGATATCCATACTCTAAACCACTAACAATTGTAACTTCCTCTGTTTCTTTACTCAGCACTATAAGTTCACCTTTAGTTGGATCTTCTTCCCCATCTAAAAGTACAACTATATGAGGTCTTTTACCTGTTATAAGGTAATTAGAAGCTTTAAAAGTAACTTTTAATTCCGTTCCATAAAAACCAACTTCAAATCCGCTAGCCGTAAAATAAAAATATGTAGCCTTTTCAAGATCATTATAGTAAGTTCTACCCATCCAACGAATATAATCTATATTATTCATTTCATTCTCCTCTAAAACATTTGTTTGATCAGGATCAATAATTGAAAAATTAACTAATTCACTATATGTTGAATCAAGATAGCCCTTAGCTGTAGCTTTAATTTTCAAACTATATTCACCTAAAGAAAGTAAAAGCGACAAATCAAAACCATTGGTGATATTATACTCACCTAGAAGTTGATCTGACGCATCATAAATACTTACACGATACTTTTCAGCGTTATCTACGCTATTAAAACTGATAATATTATCAGAAACCTGAACATTTTCAGGTATATTTAATTCTTCCATAGTAGTTGTAGACTCAGTAGTCTCTGAAGTAGTATTTGTTAAATCGGTAGTTACTGTAGATGTAACACTTAAAGTAGTTGTTAAAGAACCACAACTAACAAATAAAACAGTTAGAATTAAAGCGAAAACAAAAGACACAAATTTCTTCATAATTTCTCCTTGATTATCTATATTTAACTTCACGTTACTTTATCGGTTACTTAATTATAATACCGTTTTCATTATTTGTCAATAATCGAAATAAAAAAACGAGAATAATCTCGTTTTGTTTATATTCTATGGTTTTTTAGTAAATCATTAATCAAATCGGTAAAGTTACAACTAGCTACACATACAAACTTATCAGCTGCCCCATAATAGACATATAAAATATCATCTTTTACAACATTACCTGTTGGAAAAACACATCCGTTATAAAGACCTTTCTTCTCAAAATCAAATTCAGGTTCTAAGAAAGGTTCTTTTGATCTCGCAATAATCTTTTCAGGATTATCAAGATCCATCAACACAGCTCCTACTCGATAACTATCATCTTCTTTAGAAACACCATGTGTTATCATAAACCAACCCTTATCAGTTTTAATTGGCGGACATGAACCACCTATCTTCTTACTTTCCCACCAGTATTTTCCTTGCATCAATAGTTTTCTATCTCGCCACTCCATCAAATCATTGGAATATGATACCCAAATTGCTGGATTTTCATTTTCATAACCATCACCACAAGCAAACATCGGTCTTGATATTCTAACAAATTTTCCGTTAACTTTCTCTGGGAATATATATACATCACGATCATCATCTCTAGTATCTGTAATTCTTCCAAGTCTTTTATAAGTCTTAAAATCCTTAGTTATCGCAAGATATGTTACAGTATTATTCCAAGAAAGAAATGTTGGCCCACCAACAGGCGGATTAAACCAAGGCTTTGGCTCTTCTAACCAATATCTTCCTGGAGCGTATGGCCTTGATGCGTATGTTAAATAATACCATTCACCCATTTTTACTAATCTTGGATCTTCAATTCCACCACCATCTTCTCCATCAAAAATCGGAGACATGATTGGTTCATCACTCATTCGTGTAAAATTGATTCCATCATCTGAATAAGCAAGACCCAAATAAATATAATGTTCTAAGTCATCTCCAGCTGCGCGATAAAGCATGACAAACTTCTTAAGACCTTCGTCATAAATCACTGCGGGATTAAGAACACAAAAATTTTCCCATTTATTACTTGGATTAGGCGATAAAATTGGATTGTTTTTTGATTTAGTTAATTTAAACATCTTTTCTTCTCCTCAAATTATTTTTTCTAAACTTATATTATCATTAAATTTTTAAACTTCAAAGCACAAAATTTCTTACTTATTTACAATAAGTAAAAAAAATAACCACTTATTAAACAAACAAGTGGTTTAAAAAGATCTTTAATTTATCCTTACTCTAGCATAACTAAAATCTCCATCAAACATGTAATCATCAAATGAACTTACCATAAAGAAATCTCCTGCTTCTACAAGTTCTTGATTTATTACACCTTTACCAGATATCAAATAAAAATAGTCTCCATATCGATGAGCTTGATACTTAAATTTACCAGTATTTTTAATAATTTCATAATCAAAATATTTTTGATTGTGAACTCTTTCAAGTTTAGAATCAGGTACAGTAATAACGTTTATTGATTGCTCAATATGTAAATCTCTAAGTTTTCCATTATCAAGTCTATTATAATCATAAAGCCTATATGTTACATTACTTGACTGCGATACTTCTAACAATGTTGTATCTTTACAAATCGCATGTACTTTACCTGAAGGAATATAAAAATAATCATGAGGTTTTATACTAAATTTATTAATTAACTCGTCAAACTTATTACTTCTAATCATCTCAACTAATTCTTCTTTATTTTTAGCGTTGTGACCAATAATAATCTCTGTATTATCACTATGAGTTTCTAAAATATACCAACATTCATCTTTTCCGTTTGAATTCTCGTATTTCAAAGCATAATCATCAGTCGGATGAACCTGAACACTTAAATCATCAGCCGCATCAATCACTTTAAAAAGTATTGGAAACTCATCCAAATCAAGTTCACCAAAAACTTCACGATGTTCAAGATATAACCTTCTAAGATCATATCCAGCATACTCAGTGTTAACTATCTTTGTACTGTAAGTTTCATGAGCACTTATACCCCATACCTCACCGATATTTTTTAAATCAGATTCATATCTTTTCATCAAATTCTTGCCACCCCATACCTTTTCAAGTAAAACAGGTTTAAATTTTATTATCATTTAATAGTCCTTCCTAAATTAATATTGTTATTTCATATTCATTATAGCACAATTATTTATATGTCAACTACCTAAGAAAAAACCTTTAACATACGTTAAAGGTAATTTTTTTAAAATTAAATACAATTAAGATTATTAAGAAAGTACAGCACAAGATACAATCATTCCTACCAACATCGCACCGGCACCTAAACAAATCGCGATAATTGAGGTTACGTATCCTGTTTTTGAATAAACTCCATCTACTTGCTTATCTTTTCTAGCTAAGTTTAAACCAATAATTCCTAAAGCTAAGCCAATTAAGTGAACAAAGTATATTCCACCAATCCAATTTAAAGCAGCTAAAAAAGTTCCAAGAACACCTAAAATTATTGTTGTGTAATGATTTTTAGACACTGAAACATATACTGGCTGAGAATTATTCATATAATTCTTCTTATGGATATCAAAACGATCATCTTCTAATTTGTACATACAATATGGACAATGATCGAAACCTGCGGCTACTTTATTACCACATTTAGGACATGTTCTTTCTTTTTCCATCAAAACTTCTTCTGCGTTGTTTTTTAAAGGTTCTCGACAATTAGGGCAAAAATTAGCTGAATCATCCGTTACAAAACCACACTTTGGACATTTAATACTCATTATTAATATTATCTCCTTATTCTCTAGTAATTTAAAAACTCTAAAAATAATTTTACTATCTTTTCAATTTATTTTCAACCCTGCTAGTAAAATTATATCCAAAAACTTTTAATATCTTTTTTATAATCAATGACATAATCAACAATCTTCTTTAAAAACACAAAATCTAGTTCTTTATTCCAAGAAATCTTAATCAACATTTTAGAACTCTCATAATTAGAAGAATCTATTAAATCATGTAATTGATTCATTAATTCTTTTTCTAATCCCAAAGCTAAATGTTTTTTAGATACACTTAAACCTATTATATATGTCCCTTCATTTAAAAACATTGGTTGATTCCATTTCATAGAAAAAGTTAAATTAGGATAAGTCTCACTTATCCAATCTATAAGAACTTTAGCTTTTCTTCGGTTATTTGAATCATCAATGGTTTCAAAAAAAGTACTCAATTCCATTTTTAACCTATATGTCCCTTCTCCAATAAATCATTTACGCTTTTAATTGGATTAAAAGTAATTAATGGAACCTCAACATACACACTATTAAAATTATGCATAGCTCCGTTCCATAGTCCTGGGTGTTCTAAAGCTTTTAAATCTCTTCCTTTATACGTTTTCCTGGAGATGAAATATCTATCATTATTTACAAAACCCAAAAGATTATATTTAATTCCTGACTCATCTTTCAAAAAACATACAATATCAACTGGATTAAAATAATCGCTTGAATTAAAAATATCCTTAAACCTAGTAAAATCGACTTCGCTTTTTTCAAGAATTTGAATATCCGAATAGTCTCCATTATCAACAACAAAAGGACCTCCACCAACAGCTCCTTGGTTTTTTACAACACCGACAACTCTTAAAGGTCTTTTAAGTAGTTTCAACGCTAATGATTCGCTAAGAACTCCTTTAATATTGATATTTAAAACCTTTTTTAAAAACCTATTAATTCTTTCTTGTTCAAACACTCCATTATTTATATCCAAAATAAATTTATTTATTTCTTTTTTTACATCAAAACCAATTGAAGCTAAGATCTTTTTATTCTTTATTGTCTCATCTAAATACTTATCATTACAAACATTATCAATATTCTTAATAAAAACAATATCCGCATCAATATCATTTAGATTTTCTATTAAAGCTCCATGACCTCCTGGTCTATAAAGTACTTCACCATCATCTTTTAAAAACGGTTTATTATTCATATCGACTGCCATTGTATCTGTATGCTTCTTTTGAAATGAATAACTAAAATCTACTCCTTCATATTTTAAACCTTTAATATAATCTTTA
>JAQUZK010000110.1 GCA_028691335.1 Candidatus Izemoplasmatales bacterium | reverse complement strand
TTGGAATCAGGTGAAAATAGTTTGGATGAAGCAGTTAATTTATATAAAGAAGGAATTGCTTTAGCGAAACTATGCCATGAGGAGTTAAAAAACGCTGAAGAAGTAATCGTTAAACTGATGGATTCAGAGGAACTAGTAGATTTTAAAAAGGAATAAACTATTATGAATTTACTTGATATAAAAGACCCAGGATTTTTAAAAAAATTAAGCATCAAAGAATTAGACGAATTAGCTTCTGAGATTCGTGCTTTTCTTATTGAAAACATTTCAAAAACAGGTGGTCATCTTTCATCTAATCTAGGTGTAGTAGAATTGACTATTGCACTCCATTATGTCTTTAATTCTCCAAAAGACCATATTGTATTTGATGTAGGACATCAGTCTTATATTCATAAGATTCTTACGGGTAGAGCTAAAGAGTTTTCTAAACTCAGAATGTATCAGGGTTTATCTGGGTATCAAAAAAGAGATGAGTCCGTACATGATGTATGGGAAGCTGGACATTCTTCAACTGCTATTGCGGCTATTGCTGGTTTTGAAGTAGCTAGAAATATGAATAAGAGTAAAGAAAAAAATATCGCAGTAGTTGGAGACGGATCTTTAAATAGTGGTTTGAGCTTCGAAGCACTAAATTATTTAGGGCATCAAAAGCATTTATCACCGATAATTATTATTAATGATAATGAGATGAGTATATCTAAAAATGTAGGTAGATTATCCAGGTTATTAAATAAAACAAGATCAACTAAATTTTATAATTACGCTACTAAGACTAAGAGAAAGTTACCAAAATTCATGTATAGATTAAAGGTGAGAATCGCGAATATGATTCGTGGTTTCGCTAATAATCTCACAATTTTTGATGAATTTGGTTTTTCTTATTATGGTCCAATAGATGGACATGATTTAAAAGGATTAATAAAGTTTTTAAATCTTATTAAGAATAAAAATAGACCAGTTGTTTTACATGTAGTTACTAAAAAAGGTAAAGGTTATAAGTTCGCTGAGGAAGATAATCTTGGTAAATGGCATGGTGTAGGGCCTTTTAATATTGAAACTGGTGAATTTAAGAATTCAAATAAAGAAAACTATTTAAGTTGGGGTAATATTATTAGCGAGTATATGATTGATTACGCTGAAAAGCATGATGATTTCAAAATAATCATTCCCGCAATGATTACCGGTTCAGGCCTTAATGAATTTGAAGAAAAATATCCTAATAAAATCATTGATGTTGGTATTTGTGAGAGTTTTGCGGTTTGTTTTTCTAGTGCTTTAGCGTTAAATAATGTTCAAGTGTTTTTACCAATATATTCATCGTTTCTACAAAGAGCTTATGATCAAGTAGTTCATGATTTAACAAGACAAAAAGCTAAGATTGTTATAGGGATTGATAGAGCCGGACTTGTGGGTTCTGATGGTGAGACACATCAAGGCCTATATGACATAGCTTATTTGAAACATATTCCTAATATTGAGATTGTACAGCCTTCAAACGCTGTTGAAGCATGGATGTTATTAGATTATGCCTTTAATGTATCAAAGAATACCGTTGCGATTAGATATTCAAGGAATCAACAAATAAAGTATCTAGGTGAAAAATATCCATCGATTAAAAATCCAATTTGGTTGAGAAGCAAAACTGATGGAATAGTTAATTTTATTAGTTATGGCGATAATTTCGAGAGAATTAATACTTATGTCGAGATAAACAAATTGCCTGTTAATATGATTAATGCTTTATTTATCAAACCAATGGATGAAAATACTTTATTAGATTTATTAAAAGATGATAAACCACTTTATGTTTTAGAAGATGTTACTAAGATTTCGGGACTTGGGTCTTCAATCTTAGAGTTTATTAGTGAATACAATATCTTTAAAAAAGTTAAAATATTGGGGTTGCCTGATGAGTTTATACTACAGGGTTCTCAAGAAGAACTATATAAGCAATACCATTTAGATACTGAATCTATTATAAGAGAAATTTTAAAATGAGGTAATTATGCTTAAGAGTTTAGAAGTTAGGAATTTTGCGATTATTGACTATATAAAATTAGATTTCTTTCAAGGTATGACTGTCCTAACCGGAGAAACAGGTGCGGGTAAAAGTATTATCGTTGATGCGATTTCTTTATTGCTGGGAGAAAGAGCTCAAAAAGAAATGATAGCTTCTAAAAATGATAGTGCTGAAATTATCGGTATTTTTTCGATTGATTCGAAAGAGGTTAAGAATATTCTTGAAGAAAATGAAATTGATTATGAAAACGATATTGAAATATATCGTTTGATTTCTAAAGACAACAGGAATATTGTTAAGATTAATAATCAAACTAGTTCTTTAAAGATAATCAAGGATTTAGCCTTATATTTAGCTGATATTCATTCTCAGTTTGACACTAATCAGTTGATTAATCCTGATAATTATCTTAAACTTGTTGATGATTTTCGCAAGAAAAGAATTCAACCTTTAATTGATAATTATCAAGAGGCATATGAACATTATTACTTAGATATTAAAAGCTATAATGATCAAATTAAAAAGAAAGATGAATCCTTAAAGAAGTTAGATTTATATAAGTTCCAATTGAATGAAATCAAAAACTTAGAACTAGATCAAGATGAGTATGAAGAAATGGTTGAAAGAATCAACATTTTAGAGAATATAGATAAGATTAACACTTCTTTAGAAAAAGGTAAGTTTTATTTAAATGATGAGTTTGTTATTGATAGGTTGTATGAAATCAAAAATGATTTTGAAGATATCAGTAAATTATCAAGTGAATTTGAAGAGATGTATAATCGAATTAATGAAGTTTATTATGAGTTAGATGATATTAATAGTCAAATAGTCAATCGTTTAGATAATCTAGATTTTGATCGTAGCGATTTTGATATGATGATTGAAAGAGTAAATGATATCAATAAAATAAAGCAAAAATATAATATGAGTTTAAACGAGCTAATTGAATACCAAAATTTTTTAGAGAATGCAATTAATGATGTTGTAAATTTTGATGAACTTTTGGAATCAAAAAAAGAAGATGTATTAACTAGTTTTAATAAGTTGATGATGGAAGCTAATAATCTAAGTGAATACCGCAAAGATATAGCAAAAAAAATCACTAAAGAAATTGAAGAAACTTTAGTGGAATTAGTGATTAAAAATGCGAAATTTAGAATTGATATCGAACAAAGTAATCCTAAGAACGAGTTTGACTATACAAGTTTTAAAAAGGCTGGATTAGATACTGTAGAGTTTATGATTTCTACAAATAAAGGGGAACCTTTGAAGCCGTTAGCGAAAACCGCTTCAGGTGGTGAAATGAGCAGAGTTATGCTCGCTTTTAAAACAATTTTCGCTCGTTCTCAAAACTTACCTACGATTATATTTGATGAGATAGATACTGGTATCAGCGGTTTTATCGCTAAACAAATTGCTCGTAAGATTTCTGATCTTTCAAAGATTACTCAAGTAGTTTCTATTACTCATATCCCACAGGTCGTAGCTCAAGGATCATATCACTTAGCTGTAACTAAGGAAATAAAAAATAACTCGACACAGATTAAAGTAAAATACTTAAATCATGATGAACGAGTTATTGAAATAGCAAAAATGGTAAGCGGTGATACTGTAACAGAGGCTGCGAAAGATATAGCTAGAGAATTGCTTTTAAACCCATAAAAAACACTACCAATTTGGTAGTGACTTTTTTTTATTGTGTTAATACTGATATAGCTCCATAAACTGCAGCTATTAATAGTCCAAGAAACATTCCAATAGCCAAGATAAGAAGAATTATTCTACCAGTCTTGCTTTTAGTAGGATTGTAAGTTTTAATTTCTTTTTCAGTGCTACTTGATTTTTTTGTTTTTTTGGTATTTGCCATGGTTGCTTTTCACCTCACATGTCTTAATGTCTTAATTATTATAAACTAAAATAGTAAAAAAATAAAGGAAAATTTGTAATTTGCTTGTTTTATAAGTTTTCAAGAAAATCTATTACCTCTTGAGTTAAATAATTTGGAGTTGAAGCTCCTGATGAAACAGATACTATATTAACGTTTTCTAAGTCCTTTAAGTCAATATCTTTGACACTTTCAATTAGAAAAGTCTTTGTAGAGGTTAGCTCTTTAGATATTTTTACTAGGTTTCTAGAATTGTTGCTTCTTGGGTCTCCTACTATGTAACACAAATCAACATTTTTATTTCCTTCGATAATTGCATTTTGTCTAAATCTTGTAGCGTTACATATCTCTTCTGTAATTACCGAGTTAGGATAAAGTGATTTAATCTTTTCGTGAATCGGTAAGATATCATTTATACTGAATGTTGTTTGGTTTGTAACAAATAAGGGTTCTTCGAGTTTTATTTCGTTAAGATCTTCAATATTTTCAATTAACTTAATATTTGAATCAATACTTAAAGAAGCGTTTGTTTCAGGATGATTTTTCTTTCCAATATATAAAATATTAAAACCTTTGTTTAAATATTCTTTTATTGAATCATGTGTTTTATAAACATCATTGCATGTTGCATCAATCAAAGTTAGTTTGTTATCTATTATTTTTCTTTTAACAGCTTCGTCAGTTCCATGAGCTGATAGTATTATAGTGCCTTCTTTAATGTCTTCAACAAGCTCTAAACGAGATTTAAATCGATCATCTAGAGTTATAACTCCTAACTTATCTAGTTCTTGAACTACGTGTTTATTATGAACAATAAAACCTAAAACATAGATGGGTTTAGGCAGTGATTTATTTTCTATGCTTTGTTTTACAATTTCTATTGCTTGATAAACTCCCTTACAAAATCCTCTGGGAGTAATCTTCTTTACAATCATATTTTCTTATACCTCAATTTGCGTTTTACTTATTGCCATAAATATTATATAATAATAGGTAAGATTTTTCAAAGAATAGGAATCTGATTATGATAAAATTTAAACAAGAGTACATTAATAAAGCTTTAGTTAAAATAGGTTTTAAAGAATTGACTAAAGTTCAAGACAAAGTAATAGATATATTTGAAAATAAAAATGATCTTATTATTGAAGCAAAAACGGGTTCAGGTAAAACCCATGCTTTTTTATTGCCGATATTAGATGAGTTAGATTTAAGCTCTAATGATGTTTTCGCGACTATTGTAGCGCCAACTAGAGAACTAGCTATACAAATTCATCGTTTCGCTAATGAAATAGTTCAAGAATCTGAAGGTAAAGTAAGGTTAGCACTTTATGTAGGTGGCGAAGACAAAGAAAAAGAAGTTGAGTGGTTAGAAAACAAACAACCTCATATTGTTATAGGCACACCTGGAAAACTTCATGATTTAGTC
>JAQUZK010000109.1 GCA_028691335.1 Candidatus Izemoplasmatales bacterium | reverse complement strand
AAGCATAGACAAGAACAGACAAATCCACAGTGCTTATATAATTATTATATTACTATTACTCTTGGTAATTCAAGAAGCCATAATTAACTCTGTAGTTTCTATAGTCTTAATTATACGTGACAAGACACGATGATTATACCAAGCGGCTTTATAGCGTTAAACGGCTAAATTTAGACGTTTTAAGCGTTTTATACGGAGTTGCTTTTTCAATTATTTAGAGTAAAATGAGTGATTTTTCATTGATTTTACTCTTTTTTTATTGCTTTTTTTATATTTTCAAACATATTTTAATTTGATGTTTTTTAATGTAGAAATTCCTTTACCTATACTGGTGGAATGGGTATATTTTAGAAAGCACTTGATAATTTGATCTCTTTATGTGATTAATCATAAAGAGGTGATCAAAGTGAATAAGGAAAAAATAATTTACAAAGCAGCTTTATATTGTAGGCTATCTTCAGATGATGGGAACCCTACAGATTCAAGTAGCATCGAGACGCAAAAAATGATGCTTAAAAAATATTGTTTGGAACACGAGTTTTTAATCTATAATGTCTATGTTGATGATGGCTACTCTGGCTTGAATTATGATCGGCCAGCTTTTAGTAGGATGATAGATGATATAGAAAAAAAGAATATCAATATGATAATTACTAAGGACCTTAGTAGATTAGGTAGAGATTATATCCAAACTGGATATTACACTGATATATTCTTTAGAAGTAAAAAAATTAGGTATATAGCTATTAATGACAATGTTGATACGATTCATGATAACAATGACATTACACCATTTAAAAACATTCTAAATGATATGTATTCAAGAGATTTAAGTAAAAAAATAAAATCAGCAAAAAGAGAAAGAGCTTATCAAGGATTGTTTATATCATCACAACCACCCTATGGATACTTGCAAGACAAAGAGGATGGGAATCATCTTGTTATAGATGAAGTCGCAGCCAAAACAGTAAGACTGATTTTCAAACTAGCTTTAAAAGGGAATGGTGGCATTAGAATAGCTAATGAACTCACAAAAAGAAAGATATCAACACCGGCTGAATTAAGGCGTTCTAGAGGAGACACAACATTTAATCGCTTTATTAAGGAGGGCGATGAGGAATATAAATACAGGTGGAGATACGCAACAGTACGAATGATTCTATGTGATAAAGTTTACATGGGGGATATGGTTAATCGTAAGTATGAAACGATTAATTATAAGACAAAAGAAAGAGTAAGGGTACCAGAAGAAGATAGAATTGTTGTGGAAAATACTCATCAGGAGATTATTTCAAGAAGAGACTTTAAATTAGTTCAAAAGTACATGAAATCAAGGCATTCTAAGAGCAAGAATAAACATGAAAATTTGTTTAAGGGGATCTTATTTTGTTCTCAGTGTGGAAAGCGATTAGCGCTAGGAGTAAAGCCAAGCGGAAATAATTCTGTAAGAGCATTTTATAAATGCATGAATCATTACAACAATCCTAAAGAATGTATAAGAAACAACCAAGTTAACTATGCATTCTTAAAGCTCTATGTAAAGAACTATATAAATAATCTATTCGTTAACTCAGATACTGAAACTGAGTTTATTAAATATTGTACAAATACAATTGCAGATCACATGGATTTATCTGAACATCAAGATAAAAAGATTAATCTCGAAAGAAGACAAAATCTTCTTATAGCAATAACTAAAAAGATGTATGAAGACTTTGCAAAAGAGATAATCGATGAAACGACATATAAGAAATTAATCAGCGAATATCAACAAGAGCAAACGAAAATAAAAGATGAATTAAAAAATTATACAAATGATTCTGATGAAGAAAAAGTTTTACAGAGTTTAAAATATATTTATAAGATAATAAGCAAGTACAAAAAGAATGAGGAAACATCATTGTCCGTAGAGATAATCAATGAACTCATTGAAAAAATAGTGGTAAGCCCTGTAAAAAAGATTAATAAACGTTATTTCAATGAGTTAAAAATTATTTTAGTAGGATTTAACAAAGAAATCTAAAAGTGTGTTACTTACTAAAGTAAACGCAAAAAAAACAAAGATAAGAAATAAAAGATTAAAATAGACCAAAAAAACAAGATATATCTAATAAAAAGAATGATTTACCTATGAAAAACAGAAAAAAAAGAGTAGAATAAGTCTATGAACATAAATCAATTAAAAAAGAATATACGACTAAAAATAACGTTTAGAAATGAGTTTTCGAGTTAAACGCAAGAGTTGATATATGATTTTGGTGAGAATTATGTTCTAGTCATATTAGAAACTAATGGGGATTGTTTCTAATTAAATATTAAGTAGTTTTAATCTTAAAGTTGATGTCTAAGACGTCAACTTTTTGATAACCGAGCTTATTGATGGTATGGATAGAATAAAGATTTTTAAATAGATCGATTGGAGACTTCCAATGTAAAGATTGTCTAGGGTAAGAGTTGATGTAAGAAAACATCATATTAATATCAACTTGATTCAAATGTTCAATCGATTTACCTTTAGGAATAAAGTATCTGAAGAACTCATGATTTCTTTCGCAGCCACCTTTATCACCTGAACAATAAGGTTTAGTATAAAAGACCTGAGATAGGATTTGACCAGTCTCATTATCGATTGAAGATTTCATGAGACCATCAAACTCAAAGCCATTATCAGCGAGGATAATTTCAAAGATAGAAGGAAAAGTTTTACCAAGTAATTTTTGCATATATACAAGTGCATTATTGACATTACTTTCTTTGATATCATCAATGAGTACACCTATTTGAAACTGGGTTTTACGATGATACATAGTGAGTAATTTTTTCTTTTCAGTCGCAAGACCATGAACAGTATCAAATTCCATAATAGAAGCCTTAGGATGTGCTTTAATGTAATTTAAGAATTGACCATATGTATGACCAAACTTAACTAAAGGATCATAACTAGGAGATCTTCTGTATGTATATTGTTTTTTGACTTTATAAGTCACAGCGCGTCTTAGGTCAATTCTCTTAGCACTAAGCCTACCATCGTTTATCCATCGTCTAACAGTTGAAGTAGACACTGGAAACAGGTTAGGATACTCATTAAACAAAACTTCAATGCCAAGGCCATTTTTAATTAGAGGTGATATCCATTGGTTAAAGGTTTTAAAATCCTTGTTAGATAAGGAAATACGTCTTCTAGAGTCAACCAAACGACTTTGTCTTTTGACATAAACAAGGTCAGGATTGAATGAATGTTTTTCCTTAGGACAGCGCCATTTTTGATCACAGAAATTACAAATAAAAGGAAAGGACTTAAGTTTCGGACAAAGCCATTTAACAAAGCGATCACAAGTTTTAGGACAGCGCTTGATTTCCTTGCGACAGGCAAGTAAATGAATACATGATTTATAGGGATAGTTTCTAAGACCTGTCGTTATGGTTTTAACTTCAGTATTGGTCTTTATTAATCGATACAGTGTTGAAGGGGCAATATTTAGCTTATTAGATATTTCTAAGGCTGACTTATCTAAAGAAATTAGCTTATATATGTGCAAAATATCTTCATAGTTTAATCTAGTCATAATAACCTCACTTTCAAGACTAGAACATAAACCAAGTATAAACCTTTAGACAAATAAAGAAAAGCTTAAAACAAAAACCAAAGACTAAAGATTCTAAAACCTCTTTGGAAAAACCAAAGAAACTAATTACTAACTTAAATGCAAGAAATATATAAATCTATTGCGTTTAAAATACAAAGTAATAGAAATCTAAAAGTGGCTTGAAGTTAATAATACCAAGTGCTATAATTTATTTATGATATTTATTATTGGGTTATAATAACTTACCTCAACAAAATAAAATGATGTTGTTGGTTAGTATAATCTGACATCTCAGAAATGATTACTTGCATTTCTTATGTACAACTTTGAAAGTCATAAATTCTATGATGTTGAAATAAACCTTTACTATTTAAACAGTAGGTATTATAATCCTGAAGTAGGACGATTTATTAGTTCTGATGGTTTGCTTGCAGTGAATGGAGATATATTATCTTCTAACATGTATTCTTATTGTAAAAATAATCCGGTAATGAATATTGATCCTAGCGGATATCTGTCTACTAATATATTATATTATTCCATTCATGTAGCTTTAATTGTTGCAGGATATGCGTGGACACTTTGGTCTAATAGGTTGGCACGTAAGTTTATTGCTAGTAAAGCAGGTAGTTATTTTGCACACAAAACTTTACCTAGAACATTTGCAAAGTTAGGTTTAACCGTTATAGGGCCAACTATAGGTCTTGTTTTCGAGTTAGCTATATTGTTTTTGGATCCTATACGGGCATTAGTAGATGTTTTAGACATTCTAGATGGTAATCAAAATGGTGATATCATTTTTTCAAACATTGATTTTTCTAGATGGGAAGAAACAATGAATAATTATAAAGGAGGAAGTTACGATGTATCTCAAATTACTACCGGTTATAGGAATTTTCATTCTTTCTATCAACCCTATTTTGCTAGGTCTTAAATTCAAATATAAGCAAGCAGTTGCCGTTCATATTTTATTTTCCATATTAACTGTTCTATTATTATTTCCTTTTGCTGAACCTATTCTAATTATTTTTTTCGGCAGGTACTTTTTTAGTTGTGTCCATATTAATTATATTAATGAGAAATATTTGGACAGAGTTAACTAATAAGCGATAAACGAAGCCATCAAAACTTGCATTAATATTATTATATATTTGGTGGAATCAAAAAGGCATTTGATACAACAATATACACGATATAAGCTGCTGTCATTATGGTGACATTTGGGTTAGCTCAGCATTCAATAGCTTATCAAAAAATACCTACCATTTTCCAACTTCTTTAGCAAGTTATATAATGGCATGATAAAAAATGGCATTGCTTGTGGATATTTACATATATGATGTCACTAGCATTAATGCATGTCCTATTCTTGGATTGGTATGGAAATTAAACAGTGGGTTATGATACCATATGCATAGAGAATGAAAGGAAAATAACCATGCCAAGTAATAATAGTAAATACTCACAAGAGATGAGTGAAAAAACAGTCAAGTTCATTGTAGATTTAGGAATGGATGGGCACATACAATATATAAGTTAAATTATAGAGTGGGGTTAGAGAAAATCCCGCTCTTTTCTTTAATAAAAAAAAGCAACTCCGTCCGAAAAAAAGCAAAACTCCGTTGGAAACAGAGTAAAACTCCGTTGAACACGAGCGATTTTAGAGTAAAACTCCGTAATGACTAACTATTAAAAGTCAAGGGATAAAATGTAAATACGGCAAAATGACTCTCAAATGAGAGTTTTTTTGTTAATATTTGATATTTAATCAATATCGCTACT
>JAQUZK010000108.1 GCA_028691335.1 Candidatus Izemoplasmatales bacterium | reverse complement strand
TTCTTACTAGGAATTGTAGAATCGATAATAATCCTTAACGATTGACTCTTTCTTAAAATATCCTAATGAAAGAGTTTTCTTGGAATTGATTCCATAATCAAAAAAACCCAATTTCTAAAAGGGTTTTATAGCTGGGTTGTATGACCTATTTTGCTACAATTTTACACCCCTAGCCAAAATTTTTACACCCCCACCCGAAAAAATTACACCTCTAAATTATGGCTTAGTTCAGCCTTTTCATTTTAGGGCAAATTTCAAGCAGTATTTTCTTTGTGTCAAAATAGTTTATTCAACTATCTATTTATTGTTGGGAATCGAACCCTTGTTTTTTGGAAATTCAAACGTCATACCGAAACTACTATCAAAAAACGTTTTTTTGACAATTAAATTCTATAGATTTTCTGTGCATTCTTAAAGAGCAGTTTAGATAGATTTAATTCTGAAATATTCAACCTGCTTACAATCTCTATATGTGCATCTATTTTCAATGTCCCAAAATCTGAACCAAACATAATTTTATCTGGGTTTTTGTTAATAATTTCTTCCAAAATTTCAATTGCTTTTTCGTAAGTAATAAAAGTTGCTTTTGGGTATAATTTCTTATATTCATCATCAAATGCAAAAGATGACATATCATAAAATATATTATCATGTTTAATTGTTTGTTTTATGGATTCAATTGATCTAGGTATCCATATGTGAGCACAAACAATTCGTAAATCTTTATATTTCTCGGCAATTTGTGATATAAAGAATGGATGTGAATACTGTGGATAGTAATCCCAATTCCACTCAGTATGTATTACTACTGGTACATCAAATTTGATGCATAACTTAAAGACTTTATCAAGTCGAGAATCATTCATGCAAAAATCTTCATGACCTGGATATAATTTTACTCCTATAACTTCTTTCTTTTCTAACATTTCGTGTAGTTCAGTAAGTTGTTCATCAAATCTTTCTAGTGGTGTAAAACCATATACCATTTTTAGATTCGCATTCCTTTTTACCACATCAAAACATTCTTGATTGTTTCCAATACATGATTCTGAAAGACTATCTGCAATCAAAACTGCACTGTCAATTTTATTTTTCTTCAACTCGTCGATGAGACACTGTTCTTTTTCTTTAATGGTCTTATATTCATCCTGCCAAGGAAGGTGAGTATGAACATCTATAATTTTGTAATCTTTTTTGTTTATTGTAATCATTAATTTTCTCCTGTTCTTCTGTAATTTCATTTTTACTTCTAATAATATCTTTATAATTTGAAGTTTTCATGATACCACCAACCTTTCTTTTTCATTATTTCAACCTAAACTAAAAGCTTTTTCTATACCTCTTTATGATTTACTTGTGTATCTTCTAAATAGTTAATGTATATTTGATAATCCTCATCATATATTGTTGATTTCCCTTGAAAATTTTTGTAGTGGTTATCAACTTTAGTTGATTTTAGTAATTTATCAAATCCGAATTTATTATACATACTTTTTAATTTTTTGTATTCTCTATTATCAATTCCAATTGTTACTTCAGTATATCCTCGATTTCTTACTCTTTTCAATACTCTTTTCATCAGCTGACTACCGTAGCCTTTGCCTTGATAGCCTTTATCAACTCTAAATGCACATAAATAGGCTCTATTGTATCCATTAGCCTCATCTTTATCATCTGAGTTCCAAAAAATATATAGTTCGCCTATTAAGTCACCTTCATTATCTATAGTCCAGAACTCAACATTTCTTGATTCTAGGTTATCTAAAAAGTATTTATATGTAGTTGAACCAGAGTACTCCCATAATTCTTTAAACTCTTCAATTGATGCCTGTCGAATAACCATATTGATTACACCCTCTTAATCATTCGGATAACTTCTTTTCCATGAAGCATCTTTGTTTTACCATCAGCTATGAATCCTTGTATTTCATAGAAACTAACTGATTTCTTATTACATCCAAGTACCCATAATGATAGTTTGGAATAATTACTGAGTTCCTTATAACAAACTTCCATCAGCTTTTTTCCAATGCCTAGACTACAGCGATTTTATTATCCGACATTGACTTTTTATAATATTCTCTCATTATCTCAATACTAGGTTTTATTTCTACTGTAATATAAATTGAAGCAAGTACACTTGCATTGATAATCGTATTGTATAATACATCGTTATTACCATATGCAGGTATTTTATTAATTATTTTCTTGTACTCTTTTTTTGCATTTTTCATAAAATTTTTTTGATTTTCAATACCTAATAATGGCAAATTATTAGAGAAACTCGGTTTAAATACTTTCCATAATAGATGTGTTTTTAGATTATTATTCATTGTCTTATCTCTCCTATGATTTATCAAAACTTTATATATCTAAAACTTATTAGTTCTCAATGTTTTCAAGATATGGTTTTGCCCATACAGTACAATGTTTTAAATCTTCATATTTTTCTTCTAAACAATCGTGTAGCATTTTTGAGATTTCGTCTGACTCAATTAAACTTAAAGTACTACATACATAGATTTCGATGTCTATGAACATCTTATTGCTAAACTGTCTTGATTTAAACGAACAAATATCAATGACTCCATCAACGCTTTTAGCTATTGATAATATTTCATCTGCTAATTCTTGAGATATACTCTTGTCAACCAGTTGATTTACAGCATCTTTGATTATATCAAAAGCAACTTTTAGGATTACTAAACAGATAATCATAGCTGCGATAGGATCTAGTATTTGCCAACCCTTTCCTATCATTAAACCGATGATACCTAACATACTTCCAATTGAAGATAATGAGTCTGATAGGTGATGCCAAGCATCAGCTTTTAGACTGTTCGAATTAATTTTTTTAGCAGCCTTGTTAGTATAGAAAAACATTACTCCTTTTACTAATATAGATAGTATTGCACCACCTAAAGCTAAAGCTACAAAAGTATTATTTGCATGTAACTTATAAGAGCCATCTATGATGTTCTTTAATCCTGAATAGCCAATACCCAATGCAGTAGCTGCCAGTAATATAGCTAAAAATATGGACGCTATGGATTCAAAACGTTCATGACCATATTGATGTTTTGCATCGCTTTCCTTTGTAGAAATCTTAGCTCCAACCATAACTATTACTGTTGTAAAAATATCACTAGCTGAATGTACTGCATCACTAATCATAGCCGCAGATTTAGCTAGAATACCTACTATCATTTTTACAATAGATAATAATAAATTCCAAATAATAGTAGTAATACCAACTTTGTTAACAACTTTTTGAAATTCCTTGTCTTCTTGCATAAAAAAAAACCCCCTAAAATAGACTTCTTTACTTAGCCTTTACTGTTTTTTGGGAGTTAAATAAAAAACACCCGTGAAACTAACTGTCCCACAGGTGATAAATTCCTGTTGCCGTAAATTGGCCCGACTGCGTTACAAGAACCGTCTGATCAGTTTGTAATGTAGCAAAATGCATTGCAAAGAGATAATATCATTATAAGTATTTTCATTTAATTTGTCAATGTTTTTTGAATCTTTTTATATCTATGATAAAGATTGTAAAGATAATATACTAAGAAGATATTTATAGAAATATATGTAATATTATGTTTTAGGTAAATTAAGACAATATATCGATTTTACAGCAAAAGATATCATTTGTATAAATATAATTTTTAATTTTAAAAGAACTCCAAGTTAAATAAAAGAGTAAAATTATATTTCGGGAACATAGTTTTTATAATCCCAAATCCATAAATTCTTTGGATTAACCAATCCTACCACAATCCTGTTTTGTCTAAATTCAGGGAAAATGGTATTAGTTTGATGTATACCATTTAAGTCATAACTCACTACACATTTAATTTCAATTGGTTTACTGAACTCATAATCAGTTAAGATCAAAGGAAGTTCATAATCATCTTGAATAAACTCAAATTGATAGTTAAAATCACCATTAATACTTTTACTGAGATTACCTTCTGCGATTACAGTATCAAGCATATATACTTTTACATAAGGGGTTTGAACCTCTTGATCAATCTCAACAAGATAAGTAATATTTATATGAAAATGTCTTAAATCTAAAATTGGACTCATCTTGATAAACATCCATGTTGTAACTATTGTCTTCACTATTAGATGCATAGTCATAGAGATAATATAATGGTTTAGTAAAAATATATGTTTGTATAGCTGAAAGTGAGAAAATTAGAATATATGATAGCATAATAGCTTTAAGCACATTTAAAGAAATTCTTATTGGTTTCTTTTCTCTAATACCAGTATGCATATAGATATCCTTCTGGAATAAAATGGCTCCAACTAAACCAACAACTATAATTATGAATCCAACAACATACAGAAAAATTGTAGAAAAACCTGATATTTCAAATGCTAGCAATGCTCCAAGAAAAATTGCTAAGATTAACGAATATAGGATTATAGTCAACAACTTACTTAAACTAACTTTATGATTTGATAGCAAATTTACAAATGTTTGAATCAATATTATTGATATTAACAGACCAACTGGTACAAATACAAATTGAAGGTTGTTATATAATACCATTCTTGCCATCGTAAAAATATCACCAGTAATTACAACTCCATATGCTACAGTAAAAAAAAGTAGGATGAGTATTCCAAGAGAAATAAATCCCATTGGTATTGACATTAATACAACTGAAGTCTTATTTCTATAATCGATAATGATGTTACCACTATCCATAACTAATTCATCAACAGAAACTTTGAATATCTCTGCTAGTCTTTTTATGTTATAAAGATCAGGCAACCCTTCTTCTCTTTCCCATTTACTGATGGCTTGTCTACTTACACCAAGTTTTTCGGCTAGATCACCTTGAGATAAGTTATGCTTTAGTCTTAACTCTTGTATTTTCTTTGCTATATATTCCATGATATCAACTCCTTAAATCAAGTATAGCAAAAGGTTTAAATAATGAATATAAAACATTTATTGCATTTTAGCAACTAATCGTTGCTTCTTACTAATTTTACCATAAAGTAACTAAATTAGGTTTTACTCATGTAAATATTCTTGAATCGAGTAATTTTTTTGAATTGCTATGAAAAAGGCTGAATACTATTGTATCCAACCAATGCTTCTTATATGTGTTAGGGCTACTATTTTAATACAACTGTACATTCCTAGTCTTTTTTACGTACTCCTAACGATGTCTTGCACATCCCAGTTCAATTCTCCTTTTTAGAAATAATACAATTGCAGACCACTAATAAAAGTAAAACATCCCTCTCACCCTTGAATAAATCATAGTATCAATAATAACACTATAATTACACCAATAATAAATCTTATGAATTGATGAGTGAAGTTTATTTTTTTATTTATGGCTAGTCCATTCATTATAGCTGTTA
>JAQUZK010000107.1 GCA_028691335.1 Candidatus Izemoplasmatales bacterium | reverse complement strand
TCGCTCTTGTAGTTTATGAAAACTATAATATGTCAGATAATACAATTACCGGTTACACAATTTTCGGAAATTTTATCACAGTTATTAATGATGGGTCATTTATTTTCCCAGCATCACATACAGCATCTACAGCTTTGATTAATACATTAAGAGTTGTATTTATAAGTGTTCCGATATCAATCTTCTTGGCTTTAGGAATTTCAGTTGCCTTAAATTCAATTAAGCCGTTGAAAGGATTTTTCCAAACTATTTATTTCTTACCTTATGTAACAAATACTATCGCGATTGGTTTAGTGTTTGCTTATATGTTTAGAACTGAAGGCGGTTTGGTAAATGAGTTCTTAGGGATATTTGGATTAGATCGAGATGCAAATGGAAATCTGTTATCATGGGTTGAACAAAATTCGGTATATAACAGATCGATGTTTGTTTTAATTTTCTACAGTATTTGGGCATCTTTAGCGTTTAAGATTATGGTTTTCTTAACAAGTATTCAAGGAATTGATAAACAATATTATCAAGCAGCCGCTATTGACGCAACACCAAGAGGTAGAATTTTTAGTAAAATTACAGTTCCATTAATTTCTCCGATGATTTTCTATATCACTGTAACTTCGGTAATTGGGGCTTTTAAGATTTATAATGTTATTGTCGCTCTGTTTGGAGTAAATGGTACTCCTCCAGGAGCTCAATATAACTTACAATCAATCGTAATGTATATCTACACTTATATCGATAAAGGTACTCCAGGTAGCTTATCACAAGCTGCAGCTGGTTCTTTGATATTGTTTGCGATTATACTAGTTCTTACTATCGTGCAAATGCAAGTTAGTAAGAAACGTGTACATTACTAGGAAGGGGGATATAAAATGGATAAGAAATTATTTTCTAAAATAAAAAAGATTGAAAGAATCACTTTTATCTTTGATTTCCTAGCAATTGTAGCTTATATCTCATTATTCCTTATATTTTTTAACTTATTAGAATTACCAGCTATTGATCCATTAACTGGAGATATGAAATTAGATGATCTTCAATATATGGAGCCAATTTATGAGCTTCTTGGAAGA
This sequence comes from Candidatus Izemoplasmatales bacterium, assembly GCA_028691335.1. Lineage (GTDB taxonomy): Bacteria > Bacillota_I > Bacilli_A > Izemoplasmatales > Hujiaoplasmataceae > UBA2289. The sequence continues at coordinate 4,336 of JAQUZK010000107.1, read as the reverse complement.
ACATTTGATAAATGGCAAATGAATAGCATTATATCAGTATTGATTATATTTATGGTTGTATCAGTACCGATGATATTCATTAATATTAAGAAAAACAAAACAAAAACAATTTATGATTTTGATTCATACACTGCTGCTAATACATTTATTCAAGCGATAATTAATTTAATTACGCTTAACATTGTAGGTTTCGGTTTAAGAATCTATAACATGTTTTTACTAATTAAATTTGTAAAAGGATATAGTCCTAAAGAATTCTTCTCTAGAATAATTCCTTCAATCAAAGAAAAGTTCGCTGAAAGAAAAGCTAAAAAGAAAGAATTAGAAGAACAAAAATCCGCTGATGAATACTCAGCTTCATTGAAAAAAAGTATTAGAAGACAAACAACTTTTAATATCATAAGACTTACATCAACCTATCTTTTCTTAGTTTTGATGGCTTTAATAATCATAATTCCTTTTTATTGGATGGTTTTAACATCAGTAAAAGATTTCTCAGGAGCTACATCATTAAACCCAGAGTTTTTTATTAGCTTCAGTAGATGGAATTGGGTTAACTATAAAGTAGTTCTTACAGAGCTAAACTTTGGTTTGTATATTAAGAACACAGTCATTGTAGCTTTGTTCTCAACTGCTGGAACGATTCTTACTACAATTTTCGCAGCGTATGCTTTTGCAAGAATTGAGTTTAAAGGTAGAGAACTATTATTTTCAATCTTGATTATGACAATGATGATTCCTGGAGAACTTTATATTATTACTAACTTCATTACAGTAAGTAAAAACGGTTTAGGATGGATTGGTAATCCTGTGGGCGAAAACAATTATTTCATAGCTATGATAATTCCATTCGTTACAAGTATTTCCTATATATTCTTCTTGAGACAAAACTTTAAACAAGTTCCAGAATCACTTTATAAAGCAGCTAGAGTAGATGGCTGTAGCGACTTTAAGTTCTTGATGAGAGTTATGGTTCCTATCGCTTCACCTACTATATTTACAATTACCATTTTAAATGTTTTCAGTTCATGGAATGCATATATTTGGCCAAGAATTATTACAGGTGTTGGTGGAGAAGAAGGAAAGAGTTATTGGCTAATCTCCAACGCCTTGAGAGATACTGCATTTGTTTTGGATAATGGTCAAGTAATGTATAACTTACAAATAGCAGCTAGTGCTTTAGTAACCGTACCGCTGTTAATAGTATTCTTTATGTTCCGTAAATACATTATGAACGGAATCGGTAGAAGCGGAACGAAAGGTTAAAAGAGGTGAAAAAAATGAAATATAAAAAAATCTTATTATCCTTTGTGTTCGTTTTCCTTGCCTTCTCAATGATGGCTTGCCCTTCAAAGACAAACCAAGCACCACAAATAGTAAGGATTATTGATGGTGAACCAGTTAAAATTGATGATAATAACCAAATTATTTATGAACATGAGAAAGGTAAAACTTTCCATCCAGAAACAATGGTTCAGGATTTAATAGACAACTATAATATTAAAGCTATCGACTATAACCAATCAAAAATTGCTTTAGGTAACGATAGACCTTATGACGATATTTCAGATGCACTTCTAGTTACAAACTTTTATTTAAGATGGGAAGAAGATTCTGACGCAAATTTTGATGGTGTAGTTGATGACCTAGATGAAGAGTTATGGGGAACTATAAAGACTGACGAAGAAGGAAATTATGTTTTAGATGCAGGAACTGTATTTGTAGTAAGTCTTCAAAATGTAGGTGGCGAAATGCCTTTTACTTTAAGAATTGTCGATGAAGATGGAGCTCGTTCAGAAGTTTCAGGCATAATAAAGATAGTATAAAAAACACAGTTTTAACTACCTTGTGCAATAAGGTTAGTTATTATGGAAAAAAAAGCAATTTTGTAGTATAATAAATTTAATGAATAAGGTATTAATAAGGAGGAATAAAATGAATTTTAAAAAGAAATTTGTTGCACTTTTTATGATGTTATTACTTTCAATAGTATTTATTGGCTGTGGAGAAACAACTGAAAGTTCAACGACAACAACTACAGACCAAGAAACTTCGACAACAACAACTACAGAAGCTGTTAATCAAGCGCCAAGATTTGTTGGTTTGTTCCAAAAACAAACAATTTATAAAGGTGCTCAAGAATATGACATCTTAGCTGGTGCGAAAGCTGTTGACCCTGAAGATGGAGAACTTGAAATTTCTATCGCTGGGGCTTATAGTACAACTAGAGTTGGTACTTATGAAGTATACGTATACGCAACTGACAGTGAAGGAGAGTCTGTAACTGATTCAATCACTTTAACTGTTAAAGATTTAACTGCTTATACTATTCCAGATGAACTTACTACTGACAATATTTCTATTGATTTGTGGCATTCAAATGGAGCGACAATTGAATCAGCTTTAAAAGCTTATGCAGTGTCATTCCAAGAAATTTATCCTAACATTACTGTTAACATTATTAAAAATGGTAATAATTACGATGAACTTCGTGAAAACACAGTTAACGCTATTAGAGGTGGACAAATACCTAATATCGTTCAAAACTATCCAGACCACGTAATGGAATATATTGACAACAATGGTGTAATTGCACTAACTCCATATATTTACCATCCAATTCATGGATTCAATCCTGAAGTTGAAGAAGAATCATTCTTAGATATCTTATTAAGTTATCGTCGTGAAAATTCTCAATATACAACAGATGGAGAATATTATTCATTACCATTTAATAAATCAACAGAAGTTATGATTTATAACAAAACAATGTTTGATATGTTAATTGAAGATGGAGTTATTGATGAAGTTCCTAACACATGGCAAGGATTATTTGCGGTAGCTGATGAATTAATGGGAGTTAAAGATGAAGTTATTGATAGCATTACTACAAAACTAAACGCTTCAAAAACATTATCATTACATAAAAATGCAGAAGAAATTCAAGCTATAAAAGATAACTTTGTGCCAATTACATATGATTCACCTGCAAATGCTTTTATCACATTAGTTAGACAATGGGGCGGACAATATACTACAATTGACTCTGCGAGACAAGGAGTTGTTTTGTTCGATAGTGATGAAACTAGAGATATGTTAAGTTATTTCTTTGATAACAGAGATAATCCATTTACATTACCTGGAAAATGGGGAACTGAATATGCATCTGATGCTTTTAAATTAGGTCAAACAGCAGTTACATTTGGTTCTACAGGTGGTGCTAGATATAACACACCAGAAACTGTTGATGGAGAATTCGTATTTGATTTTGGAGTTATGCCAATGCCATATAATGAAGATATGCCATTAGAAAGAACTGCAATTCAACAAGGAACTAATATGTCAATCACAACTGCTGGAACTGATCAAGAAAAATTAGCTTCATGGTTATTCTTGAAATATTTAACTAGCAAAGATGTTCAATTAGATTTTGCTTTAAAAACAGGATATTCACCAGTTAGATATTCAGTTTATGATACAGAACAATATGATGATTTTAGAAGTGGAACTGATGAAACAGGAAAACTTTTAGCTGGAGAAGATCTAATGAAATCTTTAGCTGCTAATGCAGCAGCAGAACAAGCTGATTTCTTATTCTATGATCAAGCTTATGTTGGCTCTTCAGTAGCCAGAGCAGGTGTAGAAGTTGCTTTCGAAAGAGTTATTCTAGGTTCTTTAGAAGGAACTACTAAAGAAGCGATAATTGAAAACGCAATTGCATACGCTAAGGACGAAGCTGAGAAATAGGTTTTAAATTAATACAGTTGAGTTATTAATTTAACATATAATTATAATTATTCTAAAGAGGAGGATAATATGAAATTAAACAAAAGGATTTTGAGTGTGTTCGTTATTGCTCTATTAGCGATTTTGTTAATAGGCTGTAATGGGACATCATCAAGTACTGGTGGAACGGAAACGACAACTTCCGGTTCAGGAACAACTTCTGAAACCACTACTACCACAGAAACGCAAGTTTCAATTGATTGGGCAACTTTAGAATCAACATTAAGAACTCAGTACGCTGCAAGTCTTGATGATGATGATTTTGTTGCTACAGCAGATTTGAATCTTATTACTCAAGTTGGAGATGCTACAATTTCATGGTCTAGTAATAAACCAGAGTTAATTGAAAATGATGGTACAATCCATCGCCCTGCATTCTCAACAGGAGACCAAACAGTAATTTTAACAGCTACAATTACTATTGATTCACAAGAACATACAGTTATGTTCTTCGTAACAGTAGGAAAATTAGCTAAGACTGATGCTGAAAGAGCAGAAAAAGTATTCGTTAAAGTTATGGCTTTCCCTAATAAAGAAAAATGGTCATCAG
>JAQUZK010000106.1 GCA_028691335.1 Candidatus Izemoplasmatales bacterium | reverse complement strand
AGCTCTTAACCAATTAACATTCCAAGTAACAAATTTCATTATTTCACTCTGCCTTTCTTATATACTTAAATATCTCAATTAAATTATAACATATAATATATATTTTTTCTTTTTTCTGCGTATATTTCCTGTCAGTTTGTTTACAAAGAACGACAAATTCTTTATAATATTAATACCTTAGAAAATATCGGAACGGAGATGATTCATATTAATAATCATAAGGAGTTAATGAAATTAGCTATTAGCGAAGCTAGAAAAACTATGAATCTTAACTACGGAGGCCCTTTTGGCGCTTTAGTTACTGATCAAACAGGAAAAATAATTTCTATAGCTTCCAATACAGTTCTAAAAGATCATGACCCCACAGCTCACGCAGAAATCAATGCAATTCGTAAAGCTACAAAAGTTTTAAATACTCATGATTTAAGTAATTGTACTTTATACACAACTGCTTATCCATGTCCAATGTGTTTAGGTGCGATTATATGGTCAAATATCAAGAAAGTTTATTACGGATGCCTAGAAAGCGACGCTGATGAAATCGGCTTTAGAGACGATTTCATATACAAATTTATTGAAAATAATCGTCAAGACTTAAATATTCTTGATTTAGAAGAAAAAGAAAGAGAAATATGTTTAACATTATTCAAAGAATATAAAGAAAAAAATAAAGAATTATACTAAATACAAAAGGCGCTATTATACTTAAGCGCCTTTTTTTTATCTAAAAAAATTTCTTATGATCTAATTCCTCATAGATTAAGTCACCATCAACTCTTTTTGATTCCATTATACTGATTCTATCAAATTCCACTTCAACTTCATCAACTAAAATATCTAACAAATCTTCTTTGCTAATTTTAACTTTTCTACCAAGAGTTATATGCGGAGTAAAATTATCAGAATCAATCTTTATTCCCGCTAATTTAAGAGCGTTAATAGTCTTTAGATGCAACTGTTTTAAACTGATTGTTTTTTCAATTACACGATGTACTAAACAACTCGTTGAGGTGTTTTTAAAGCTTGATAATTTTAATATCTTTACTTTAAACTTCTTGAAATTAATCGACTTAATCGCAGTTTTAACATCTTCTAAAAGTAATTCATCAACCTCACCAATATAATGAAGAGTAAGATGGAGATTATCAAAGCTTGTATAATTTCCATCATAAAGATCTCTTAAATAATCTATAGTATTATATAATTCCACTTTAATTTCTTCTGAAAACAACAAAGCTATAAAAATTCTCATTTTAAAAAATTACTTATTACCCATAGTCATTGCCATAACAGCTTTAGCAGTGTGCAATCTATTTTCAGCTTCTTGATATACTATCGAATGTTTTCCATCGATCACACTATCTACAACTTCATTACCTCTATCAGCCGGTAAAGCATGCATATATTTAACATCTTTATTTGCTAAAGACATCATCTCTTCAGTACATTTCCATGAACGATAACTTTCTAATAAATCATCGACAACCTCACTAGATTGATTATTAACCCATGAACCCCAGTTCTTAGGTATAACTATATCAGCATCTTTATAAGCTTCCTCCATATTATGTGTAATCCTGAAATTACCGCCGTTTTCCACTGCATTCTTTCTAGCCTTTTCAATCGCCCATTCTGGTAGATCATACCCTTTAGGATAAGCCAAAGTAACATCCATTCCATACCTTGGGAACAAAAGGATTTGCGTTAAAGGAACTGATATTGGTTTTTTATGAGTTGTTGCATAGGCCCAAATAATTGAAACTTTCAAGTTCTTAGTGTCTTTACTTACCTCTTGAATAGTCATCAAATCAGCCAACCCTTGCATAGGATGATATAAATCACACTGAAGATTCATAATTGGCACTGTTGAATTAGCTGCCATTTCTCTTAAAAATCGATTTCCAACTCCCCAAAAACAATTTCTACAAGCTATTCCATGACCATAACTCGATAATATAACTGCGGTATCTTTAGCACTCTCTCCATGAGCTATTTGCATCTTTGATGTATCTAAGAACGTTGCATGTCCACCTAATTGTGCTAACCCAGACTCCATAGAATTTCTAGTCCTTGTACTTTGTTCAAAAAACATTAAAAAAGCTGTTTTGTTTTTCAAATAACTTGTATCCTCATTATTATAAAATTTCTTTTTTAAATCCTTACTAACCTCTAATAACATATCTATTTCTTTTTTTGTCCACTCTTCTAATGTAATAAAATGTTTCCCTTTAAATAATGGTTCCATATTCTTCCCCTATCTTTTAATATTTTCAATATATACACTTGGTATAGCTGCGTACATTGCACAAGCTTTAACAAGATGTTCTTTATAAGTTATTTCATTTGGAGCGTGAGCTTGTTCTTCTTTACCAGGCCCAAAACCTATACACGGTATATTATGTCTACCCATAATAGATACTGCATTAGTTGAAAAAGTCCACTTATCAACTAATGGTTTTTTTAAGAATAGTTCTTCATACGCTTTAACTGTACTTTCACAAACAACATGATTTTCTGGTAAAACCCATGTCGGAAAATATGACTTTGTGGGATAAACTAATCCTGTATATGAAGGCCTAGCATACTCATACATTTCAACTTTAGCTTTAGCTTCTTTAACTGACTTTAAATCTTCTATTTCTTTTATAGCGCTTAAATAAGTCTCCCCATCAGTCAATCTTCTATCTATTGATATAGAACAACCATCAGCGACTGCACATCTAGAAGGTGATGAATAGAATATCTCACTAACTGTAAGGGTTCCTTTACCAAGAAACTCATTATCTAACAACCGATGATTTAAAGCTTCTAACTCAGATAAAATAGGCGCCATCTTAAAAATAGCGTTATCTCCTCTTTCCGGAGCACTACCATGACAAGATATACCGGATGTACTAACCTTTATCTCCATCCTTCCTCTATGTCCTCTGTATATGTTTAAATTCGTTGGTTCTGTAATAACTACAAATTCAGGTTTAATCTTATCTTCTTCAATGATATATTGCCAACACAAGCCATCACAATCTTCCTCTTGTACAGTACCTGTAACCAATAAAGTATAATCCGAATCTAATCCCAACTCTTTGATAATTTTCCCTGCATAAACCATCGCAGCCATTCCGCCTTCTTGATCGGATGCGCCTCTTCCCCCTATGGTATCTTCATCCTCATATCCCTCATATGGATCAAAAATCCAGTTATTAATCTCTCCAATACCAACAGTATCAATATGAGCATCCATAGCTATCAAATGATTTCCATTACCTATTCTACCAATAATGTTACCCATCTTATCAATCTTGATTTCATCAAAACCAACTTTTTCCATTTCTTCTTTTATTCTTAAAATAACCAACTCCTCTCCCGAACTCTCCGAAGGGATTCTTATCATATCTCTTAAGAATTTAGTCATTTCTTTTTCATACTTCTTGCTTCTGGATAAAATCTCTTGAAAATCTATTTTTTTCAATTAAACACACCTACCTTAACTTCTTTATAAGTTCATCATAATGGAAAACTAATTCATATTCTTTATCCCAAAAACTGAACTCTTTCATCGAATCTAAATATTCTTTAGAATATCCAAACTTCAACCAATCTTTCTCTTTTTGACTAAACAACTTATCTTTTTGACTCTTAGGACGATAATCAGAGATATCTTCAGTATTAGCTTTTATAAACACATCTCTAAACCATCTTCTTAAAACAAAGTCTTCTGTTTCAAGATATCTTTTATCTAAATTATCTATAACAGTCCTATATCTATCAAAACCATCAGTCGCAACGGTAACTACATTATCATCTGGTCCTAATTTTAAATGTTTAGCCATTTTAATAGCTCCGATAATATTACAAATACTTGAAACACCAAACATCTCTTGCATTTCCAATGCCTTTTCTTTTGATATTCCGTTTTCTATTAAAATGTTTAAACCATCATGTATTACTTTTAATCCTTGAACAGATTCCTCATCTTTAATTAAAGCAATAAAATCCGTGTTCAATACATTATGGATTAGAGTACACATCTTATCACCTATACCTTCAATCCGATGTTGACCTCTACCACCGTTCATCAAAGTTGAACACTCATATGGCTCTAAAGCAGCTACTTTTGCTTCAGGGAAAACTTTTTTAATATGGTCACCTGCAGCTAAAGTACCTGCAGAACCTGGTGCAGAAGCAAACAACGCTATTCTACCATTCCCAATTCCTTCTACTGCTTCAACACAAGCATGTCCAGTTACATGACGATGAAAACGATAATTTGGCAACAACTCAAATTGAGCTAAAGATCTGTTTTTTGGATCTTTTTTTAATTCAAAAGTTCTTTCCAAAGTCAAAATAACATCCGATTCAGTTCCTGGTGTTAAATCGAGTTTAGCACCATACCTTTGAATTCTCTCATATCTTTCCTTGCTCATATTATCTGGCATAATAACAATTGAATCATATTTCATTAAATTACAAATATATGAGACTCCTATACCAAAATTACCTGTAGAAGGCCCTAGTATAGTATGTTTTCCAGGAACTATAGTTTGATCAACACATCCTTCAATCAAAGTAGAATATGCAGGTCCTACCTTATGGGAGCCAGAAGGGAAATATTTCCCTAACAAAACCACGATATTACAATCTACTCCTGTCATTTCTTTTGGTAATACAATTTTATGAACCCTGTTAAATTCATCTTTCCAATTTATATTAAAAAGATTAATTGGATCAAGCTCATTCTTTTTTCCTTCTAGTGCTTTTTTTCTAATTTCCGGATCAATGTGAGAAGGGTGTGCCATTTCATCATACGTTGGTCCAAAGGGTATTTTACTCATTTTTTAAGCCTCTTTCTTTTGTTTTTATATAATTTATTAATTCTTCTAAATTATTATCTAGAAGTTTTGGTTCTTCTAAAACTTTTAAAACACTCGCAGTATCCTTTAAACCATTACCAGTGATAATTACTGTAATGGTTTCATCAGATTTTATTACATTTAACTTTCTTGCTTTTACAAACCCAGCATAACCTGCCGCAGCAGCCGGTTCAGAAAAAATTCCCTCTTTAGAAGAAAGTTCTTTCATTCCTTTCATAATCTCTTTATCACTCACCGAAAGATATGTACCACCAGTTTTTCTAACTGCATTTAAAGCCTTAACTGGGTTTCTAGGAATTCCAACAGCTATACTATCCGCTATGGTAACTTCATCAGATTCTTCTAATTCTTTATTATAAGTAAATGAGTTATAAATCGGTGAACAGCCTTCGCTTTGAACTCCCATTATCTTAGGAGTTCTCGCAATCATGCCTAAGTTATAAAGATCAAAAAACCCCTTATACACTCCGCCGATTGTGCACCCATCTCCCACAGAGACAACAACCCAATCTGTGACTTGAAATTTTAATTGCTCAGCTATTTCTAAG
>JAQUZK010000105.1 GCA_028691335.1 Candidatus Izemoplasmatales bacterium | reverse complement strand
TAGATTACCAATATTTTTTATTGAAGATGAACCTAGTTTCAAGTATCGAGGGATAATTGAAGGGTATTATGGAACACCGTGGACTTTTGAAGAAAGAAAAGATATGATTAAGTTTATGGTAGAAAATCGTTTAAATTCTTACATTTACGCTCCAAAGACCGACGAATATCATCGTGCTAAATGGTGTGATTTGTATCCTGAAGATTTTTTTAATGATTTAAAGAATTTATACCTTGAAGCTAAAGAAAATTTTATCGATTTTTATTACACAATTTCTCCGGGATATATTAAAGAAGGTGACTACGCTTTTGATTATACCGATGAGAAAGATTTCGAAAGATTATATAGAAAAATTGATCAATTTATTGAGATTGGTATTAGCAATTTTGGATTATTGCTTGATGATATTGATTATAAGATATCTGAAGACCAACAAGTTAGTTTTCCAAGACCTGGTTTAGCACATGCTTATATTTGTAATGCTTTAAATAAATACTTAGCTTCAAAACTTGATGATTTTAAGATGGTAATGTGTCCTACAGAATATCATCATATCGGAGAAAGCCAGTATCGTACAGATTTAAAGGAAAATCTTGATGAGAATATTTTTGTTTTCTTCACTGGAGATAATGTATGTGCAGAAGCTATTACTGAGTCTGATATGAAACTTACAAAAGAAGCTTATCAAAAGAATTTATTTATCTGGGATAATTTTCCTGTAAGTGATTTTACCTATGGAGTAAGAGAGTTTATTGCACCTCTAACTAATCGTTATACGAAAATGAGTGACTACGCACCTGGCTTCTTTATAAATCCTAGTATCCATTATCATATTTCAAAAATTGGAATGCAAACAATGGCTGAATATGCTTGGAATAGCGAAGGTTATAATGAGGGTATGGCATTTGAAAGAGCGTTGAAAGCGAATGGTGAAGAGTTTTTCTCAGTCTGCCAAAAATTTGTGGAGTTTAACTATCCAAGCGTGTTAAATTATGGATTACTACATGAGTATAATTACGCGGTTGACGTTAAAGATTATGATTTGCTTAGAGAAGTTTACAAAGCCGCTGTAAAAAGCGCAAAAGATTTGTTAAAACTTGATCTAGAGATTATTGAAGAATTAAAACCTTGGTTATTAAGACTTATAAAGGAAGAAGAAATATTTATTAAGATAATTGATGGCAATTATGTAAAAGAGGATATCTTAAAATTTTTAGAAGACAAACACTTTCTAGGAATGGAAGTTATTGATCGCTTAATTAAACAATCTGATATATTAAGTCTAGAAGAATACGAAGAATTAATTACTAAAAGAAGAGGAAGACCTTGGTATAGGGTGTTTGAGGAGAAAAGATGGAAAAAATAGTATATGTTGCTTTAGATGAAAGACCTTGTAATTATAAATTCCCTGAGGAAATTTTTAAAAGTGAGGAGTACAAAATTGTAGCTCCAAATATGAATATTATGCCTTACAAGCGTAATCCCGGTGATTTTGAAAAATTAAAAACTTTTCTATTAGAAGAAACTAAAGATGCTTATGGGTTAGTCATATCTATGGATACGCTGCTTTATGGAGGTTTGGTTCCGTCAAGAATTCATCAACTTGATGAAGAAGAAATTTTTGATAGAATGCAAGTAATTGATGAAATCAAACGCAATAATCCTAATATTATAATCTATGCTTTCCAGATTATTATGAGATGCCCTAGTGGAAATGGCGCTGATGAAGAGCCTTTATATTATAAGACTGAGGGTAAAAAAATCCATTTGAATGGTCTTTATCGTCATAAAGAAAAATTAGGGATTATTACTCCTCAAGAAAAAGAATATTGGTCTTCTTTAGAGATAACTCCTGAATATTTGAATGATTTTGAAAATAGAAGAAGAACAAACTTGAAACTGGATTTACATACTATTGATTACGCAAAAGAAGATGTAATTGATTTTTTGATTCTTTGTCAAGATGATGCTGGAGAGTTTGGATATCCAGCAATGGATCAAGAAGTTGTGACTGAAAAGATAAAATCTGAGAATTTGCGAATGAAAGTTTATGCATATTCTGGCGCTGATGAGTTAGGCGTAATCATGGTAGCGAGAATGGTGAATAGTCTTTTAAAACAAAAACCAAAGTTTTATATTAAGTATCCTTCATTAACTTCAGGGACAGTAATTCCAGTATTGGAAGATAGATATCTTGACAATACAATCAAGTATCAAATTATTTCAGCTGGAGGAATTATTGTATCTTCAGTTGACGAAGCAGATATTATTCTAGTCGCTTTGATGGGAGCTACTAGGATGTTTCCAACAGTTTATCACAATCAAAGAGATATTGATGTGATGACTAACTTGATTGAAACTTTTGAGTTTATCAATTGGGCTATTGATAAAAAACCAATAATTATAGCTGATTTATTTTATTTAAATGCCGGTTCTTTAGAGGTATTAGATTTGATAAAAGAGAACAAGTTATTAACTTCTTTAGCTGCTTATGCTGGATGGAACACTTCAAGTAATACTCTAGGAACATGTATAGCTCAAGGTATCAGATATTTGCAAAAAGGTTTTGATAAAGAACATTTAGCTTTCTTAATCAAGCGTTATATTGAGGATATAGGTTATTGTAATTTGGTCAGAACTAGTGTTACAAAGAAACTAGGTGATTTGGGAATGAACTATTTTGATGTTCATGAACAAAAAGGTAAAGCTGCTAAATTAGTAGAAAAAGAACTTCAAGATTATATTGACGAACATTTAGAAGAATTAAAGCTGCAATTTGATATGGTAAATGTTAATATGCCATGGAAAAGAATGTTTGAAGTAGATTTTGATATTGAAATTAAGTAAGGTGAATTTATAGTGAAGAAATTACTGTTGATTATTGCTTTATTAATAACGGGAATTGTCCCTTTAAGTGTTAAAGGGTCTTCCTTGAGTTTCACCAAAGGAACGGTTAATGAGTCGGGAACGCTACTTGATGGTGTGACTTATGAAAGTTTCTCAGCGGAAACAACAACTGATTTTGGTACTTTAGGTAAGCAAAATATCTCTTATGTTAAAGCTTTATCAGGATCTAATACAAAAATTGTTACTTGGGCTATGACATATACCAATAAAATAAACGGTGGCAACTTGATTGCTATAGCCGAAGATTATGAATATAATAACCCTGAATATGAAGTGTTAGCCGCAATGAATGGCGATTATTATAATATGACAGATTTTACACCAGTTAATGCTCATGTTCAAAACGGGATAACTATCAAAAGCCAGAATTTTAATTTAGATAGATATTTTTCTGTAGGATTTACAAATGATGATGACTTATATATAACAAATAAGACTAATGAAGTTGAATCATATTATAGTTTAACGATATTAGATGATAATCGAGTTATTAAAGAAATTGAAATTCAAGGGTTTAATCAAATTCCTCAAGAAGGAAATACTTCAGTTTATTATAATTTGATTAACATTCCTCAGTTGGTTGATACTGATATCTTTTCAGTTAGAATATCTAAAGCGTTAAATTATGGTACATATTATCTGCGAGGCTTTGTGAATGAACAAGTAGATAGTATCGTTTCTGATGAACAATATTTTTCAATAGCTACTAAATCCGATGAAATTTCAGAATACTTATTAAATGGTTATGAAATAAGAGTTCAAAAGTATATGTCAGGTGTTTATACTGGAATTGAAAGTGTTATTGGAGTTGGATCTCAACCTTTAGAAAATGGTGTTATTAAAGCTTTTGAAGATATTAATGATCAGTCAGTAAGTTTTGCGGAGACAAGACATCCAAGAAGTAGTTTTGGATTTACCGAAGATGGTGATTTTGTTCTACTTACAATCGATGGTCGTCAAGTCGATATGGCGGGAGCCAATTTAAGAGAAGAAGCTAAAGTTATGGAGAGTTTAGGCGTTAATAACGCTTTTAATCTTGATGGAGGAGGATCTACTCAATTAGTTATTAAGGATTCAGGCGAGTTTGTATATCTTAATTCACCCTCAGAGAATAGAAGAGTAGCTAATGCTGTTTTGATAGTAGCTCCTAAAGTAGTTGTAGATTGTGAAGTATCTAACCTTAACTATAATAGTTTTGATTTTTATTATAGTATTAATGACGGGATAGGTGAAGTCATTGAAACACGTGTCTATTTAGATGGGCAATTATTGAATAATACTAATACATCTATTAACTTTACCGACTTAGAACTAGGAGAAATATATACTGTTAGTTTAGAGGTTGATTATACTATTAATGAAAATGTATATACAAATGTTTTTGTCAACAAAAGAGTCAATTTAAAGCCTTTTGAAAGTGAGTATGAAAAAAAATCTCCTAGTAATTTCTCATTACAAATAACTAGAAACGACTCTATTAATGGTTTTGAAGTGTTTGTTACTTATGATGATCCAGACAAAACTTTAACGAAAATGTATTTGATGTATGATGGTGAAAAAGAAATAATTTCAAAATCTATAGGTGGATATCTATATCAAATGTATAATGCTGAAGAGGGAAAAAATTATAGTTTTAAAATCGAGTATTTTTACAGGATTGACACGATAAATCCGGTCTCCGAGGTAACTTCGGCCACTTATTTTTATAAATATGAAACTGAAGAAGAACCACCTATTACCACGGAAATTACAACGACTTCTTCAGAGACTTATACAACTATTACCAACGATTCAAATGATAGATCAGCACTGGATGCTATAGCAGTGTTGACACCAATTTTTCTTATAGGATTAGTAGGTTTAATTTATATAGTTAGAAGAAAGAAGTAGAAGAATCTAATTGATTCTTCACTTTTTTTTATTATTAATTGAAAACCTTTTCAAAATTGGTTGACTAGACAAGTGGTTTTGGAGTATAATATTAATAATTCAAGAAAACATTCAATTGAATAAAAAAGGAGGTATTTGAATGCAAAGGTTTTTTAAACTGTTTACTGTTTTTTCACTTATCTTGATGATGTTTCTTTTTGTAGGGTGTAATGGGACTTCTTCATCTACTACAGCTACAAACGATACAACAACTCAAGGTAGCACTACTGAGACGTCAACTGTCACTGAAGATGGTGACCAAGTCGCTCCAGTTGTGACTGTAAATCAAGACACAATTATTCTTCAAACTGATTCAAGTTTTGATTATGCAGGTTATGTTACAGTAAACGATGATGTAACAGCAGTTGATGACTTGCAGGTTGAAGTTAGTGATTGGGGAGGCTTCGACGCTAGCGTTGAAGGCACTTACACTGTAACAATCAAAGTGACTGATGAAGCGGGTAATTTTACAACTGCGACACTTAATGTAGTGGTTAGAGATGATATCTTAGCTCCAATGTTAACAGGTTCTATTTCAACTGTAACACATTTAGCTGGGGAAGTTGTTGAACTAACCAAAGGTTTAACTGGTGTAGATAATGTAGATGGAACTAATGTTACTT
>JAQUZK010000104.1 GCA_028691335.1 Candidatus Izemoplasmatales bacterium | reverse complement strand
TTGAGCTGCTAGACCTTCTGAAGTTGCGACTACACCATTTTTAGCATATACAACTTGTCGAGTACTTAAATGTTTATTCATCTCTTTCCTCACTCTTCTTTTTATAATCTTTAAAAAAAGGTAAATCATCCAAATTATAAGAATTCTTATATGGTTCTTTAATACTGTTGATATAAATGCTTATTTCGTTATTGTTTACAATAACAAGTTGAATAATCATATTAATAACTATAAGATATGTTCCAAGAAAGTAATATACTGATTCTGTAGATTTTAAGGCGATTGGATCAGGCCCGAAAAAGTTCTTAAGAAGGTTTAAAAGATAAGGTGTATACATCGAGTAGAATAAAAGAGTAAATATGCTAAAATAAATAAATCCACGTTCATTAAATTTAAAAGTCTTATTTTGAAGAATTGTTCCAAAAGCTAAAATGATTGTGATAATTATTCCTAAAAAGGATATTAAGCCAAAAAACCTAAAATATTCTCCGGGAAATTGATACATTAATAGATAACCTGACAAACTTATAATCTGCATTACATGGTAAGTGGTTATAAGTTTAGATTCTCTGTAGAATATTAAGCTAATAATGTTAAAAGGAATCATAAAAACAAGTATTAGTAATCCAGACTTCAGGCCTAAAGTTTCTAACAAAAAAATTGAAATTAATGCTGAAAGTGTTATTATTAAAAATATAATGCGTTTTCGTGCCATAATTACCTCCCTGAGTTTAAATAATCTAAAAAAACAAATATAAATAATTTTTTTAAAAAAATAATGTTAAAATAATATCATAAGGTGATTTAACAAATAATGCTGCTTCAAATACTAATACTTTTTGACGTAACCGAAGGTATTCTTATCATACTCATCATTTAAGTCAAATATAAATATGATGATTGATTGAACTATTACTATAATAAATTGTAAAACTACATAAAATATCTCAAGCACAATTAAAGCATCATTGACTCCTGTTGGATTTGGTCCAAATAATGCTGCTACTAAATCTTCTAAAAAAAATTTGTAATATGAAGCAAAGAAGAAATTGATTATTGATATTAGGAAAATACTTAAAGATACAAAGCGATTTCTATTTGATTGTAAGACAATTCCAAAACCAATAATCATATTAATAACAGAACCAAAAAATGATACTATACCAACTAGTCTCAAATTTGGTGAGAAGAAATTATACATTGAGGATAAACTTAAAAACACCCAAAACGAAAGGTTTGTAAATATTGAAATGAATGAGAAAGTTTCAAGTAGTTTGGTTTCTCTATAATATACAAATACAATAATATAAAAAGGCGATGTTAAAATAAATGAAATTAATGGTCTAATTTCATCAAAAACAAAATAGTATAAATATAAGTGAATAAGGAAAAAAATTATAATAATAGGAATAAATAAATGTCTTTTTTTCATCGCACAAATCCTCTTTAATAGATTATAACATAACATATATAAGTTTTTAAATGTTAGGAGATTAAAAATCATGGAATTTAAAAAAATACTTCCGCCCGGAACAGTGTTTAACACTAGTGAAAGAAAAAAAGAAACAGAAATTAAAAGAATATTTTACAACGAAACTAAGGTGGCTATCGATCAGTCGATAGATAATTCACGATTGTGGATTAAGGTAACCGGATTAACAGATACAGAAAAAATAGTTGATTTATTGGAATCTGGTCAGGTTGATATTTTAATTATAGAAGATATCTTCAATTTAACTCAAAGAGCCAAAATAGAAGAGATTGATAATGGTTTTTTCGCTATAGTCAAAACCACTTCTTTAACTAATGTTAATGAGTATTTTCACGAATATGTATCCTTACTTCTAAAAGATAATGTAGTTTATACTTTTACTGATCATGATTCCAAGACCCTTGATATTATTGAAAAAAGAATAGAAAATAATGAAGGTAAATTAAGAAAGAAAAACGCATCTTACTTATTTTACGCAATCCTAGACTCGATTATAGATAGAAATATTCTTTTTGAACAAGATATCAATAAACAATTAAGTAACTGGGAAGAAAAGATAATCTATGAAAAAACAAAGAATATTGAATTTTTACATGAATTAAGAAAAGAAGTTCTTCTAATGAAGACCAATATTTTTGCTATTAACAGTTCTATTGACCTAATACATGATTTTTATCAGAACCAATATATTTTGGAATTCAAGAAATATTATAAGGATTTGATGGATCATATATATAGGTTGAATGATAGATTGGTTATTGATTGGGAAAATCTAAAAACATTGTACGAAATGCATATAAATAACGTCAATGAAAGAACAAACTCTATAATGAAAGTCTTGACTATCTTTTCTGCGATATTTATTCCTCTTTCCTTTATGGCAGGTGTCTTTGGAATGAATTTTGTACACATGCCTTTACTTCAAGATACTAATGGAATATGGATTTTTATAGCCATATGTGCTTTTATAGTTATAACGATGTTGTTCTATTTTAATCACAAAAAGTGGTTATAAAAAAGCGCTAAAAATAGTAGTTTAAGCGCTTTTTAAAAAATGATAAAAAATTATATTTCGGTAACTTTTGATACGATAGTTTTTATAATTTCTACCGCTAAATTCATTTCAGTTATTGAAGCATATTCATAAGGACCATGGAAATTATAACCACCTGTACCGAGGTTTGGACAAGGAAGACCCATAAACGTCAATCTAGCGCCATCAGTACCACCACGTATAGGTTCAATTATTGGAGTTATTCCCTTTTCTTTTATAGAAGCTATCGCTATGTCTATTACTTCTTGATGATCATCAAGTATATCCTTCATATTAAAATATGAATCTTCAATGTCTACTTTTACGGTATTTTTACCGTATTTTTTATTTAAGTAAGTAGAATTTTCGTTAAAATCAATTTTTTGTTTTTCAAAGATTTGCTTATCATGATTTCTTATAATATATGTCATCTCACATTTTTCTACAGAACCATTTATGTGAAGGAGATGATTAAAGCCTTCATAGTTTTCAGTGATTTCTGCACGCATAAATTTTGGAAGCATTTGGTTAAACTCATAAGCAACGTCAATAGCGTTTAACATTTTGTTTTTAGCTGAACCTGGGTGAACTAATTTTCCATAAACTGTAATTTTAGCAGTAGCTGCATTAAAGTTTTCATATGCAATTTCACCTACTTGAGAACCATCGAGTGTATATCCAAAATCAGCATCAATTGATTTTATATCAAGGAATTGAGTCCCATTTCCTACTTCTTCATCAGGTGTAAATACGATCACTATATCACCATGCTTGTAATCGGGGTTATTAACTGTATATTCAACAAAATCCATAATTTCTGCAACGCCTAACTTATCATCAGCGCCTAACAAAGTAGTACCGTCAGTAACTACTAAACTATCTCCAATTTTACTTTTCAAGTTTGGAAAAATATTTGGGTTTAAAGAAATCCCCTTTTCTTCATTTAAAAGAATTTCTTTTCCGTCATATTTTTCAATTATTTTTGCTTTTACATCTTTACCACTAGCATCCGGTGAGGTATCTACGTGTGCTATTAACGCTACTGTTTTAGCCTTTTTATTTATATTGCCTTTTATTCTAGCTATAACATAACCGTAGTTATCAATGTTAGCTTCCAGCCCAAAACTTTTTAGCTCTTCTAGTAAATCATTTAATAATACTAATTGTTTGCTTGTAGATGGATAATCTTCAACATCACTCTTAGACTGTGTATCATATTTAACATAATTTAAAAATCTATTCAGTACACTCATATTTTTTACCTCCTATAGTAATTCATTTTTATTATATAATATTTTACCCTTTTTTTAAAATGTTTTATTCAGACATTATGATTATGAGCTAATATGATATAATACTAATGAGGTGAAATAATGGGCGAATATGTATTTCATGAACAAAAGATTTCTGATAAGTTTGGTGTCGGCTTAGTGAGATTTGCTTTTAGGTTTAAAGCAGCTAGAGAGAGATATAATTTTAAATTTAAGTATTTTTTTACAAATACTCTATCAAAAAAATACTCATATGGAAAAGATATAAGTTATAATATTATTGAAGTTGATGGCGCTAAAACAGAAGTCATTAGCTATTCAAATGAAAAACCTAGTCATGCAATTTTACACTTGCATGGTGGAGCTTATGTTTCAGGATATAACGATACATACAGAAAAGTAGCTAAGAAATATTTAAAAGCAAATAGAAGATTGAAAATATTTTCACTTATGTATTCTTTAGCTCCTGATAATCCTTTTCCAAAAGCTTTAGAAGAAAGTATAAGTCTGTATAAAAAAATTCTTGATGGAGGATTTTTACCCGAGAATATAATTTTCGTTGGCGATTCAGCCGGTGGGGGACTATCATTAGCTTTAGGTCTAGCTTTAAAAGATAAAGGATTTTCACTCCCGAAAGCTATGATTACAATGTCTCCATGGACTGATTTAGCGGATGAGGGAGAGTCGCATATAAAGAATAAAGAAAAAGACCCTTTCTTTGGGAAAGGGACTGTTCCGCTTGATAAGAAGGCCTATGCAGGAGAACATGATTTACATAATCCATATATATCGCCTAAATACGGTGAATATAACTCTTTTAGCGATTTGTTAATGTTTGTTGGTAGTCACGAAGTGATTGAATCAGATACATTAGCTGTTGGTAAGAAAGTTAAAAATTCAATAATTCATGAGTTTGAGGGCATGTTCCATGTTTTTCCATTCGGCTTTAATAAAATGGCTTCGTCAAGAGAAGCCTGGAGAATAATTTACAAATTTATAAACGATATAATCGAGGTTGATGAAAATGAGTAAAGATTTAAATTATGACACATGGTTTCGACTTGATAATTCAGGTAAAATTTTCCCTGAAGTTTCTAATCATCGTGAAACCAATGTTTTTAGAGTAGGCGTATCGCTAACAGAGAAAATTGATAAAGATTTATTGCAATTAGCGGTAGATGGTATTTTAAATAGATATCCAATGTTTAAAGTAAAATTAAAGAAAGGTTTATTTTGGAGCTATTTTGATTATAATTCTAAGCCTTTTATAGTTGAAGAATTAAAGCATTATGTTTGCGGTGAGATTCATCCAAAAAAGAATAATAGCTATTTATTTAGAGTTATGTATAGAAACAAGGATATTGTGATAGAGATGTTTCATTCTCTGGCTGATGGTGCTGGAGTTATTATGTTATTAAAAGCTTTAGCTTATGAGTATTTAGTTTTGACCGGAAAAGATATTAAACCTGATAACTTAGTTCCAACAAAAAATCAACGCCCAATGGCTGAAGAATATGAAGATGCAAATTCAAAGTTCTACGATCGGAAAAACAAAAAACACGTTCCAGAAAAAAGAGCTTATAGAATTAAGGGTACTTATCTCTCTGAAGACTTAACAGGATTAATTCCGGGAACTATCTCTACTTCAAAGAGACTTCAATTAG